>NZ_JADQAL010000027.1:0-38800 GCF_022129275.1 Psychrobacter sp. Ps3 | reverse complement strand
GTGAAGGTGGCCGTACTGTAGGTGCTGGTGTGGTTGCAAGCGTAAGCAACTAATACTTAGTAACTAGCTGAGCTTTACCTATAAAGTTTAGGTTGTCATTTTCCTAACTTAATCTAAATAGGTACTAGCAAAGTCAAAAGCCGCTCTCTTTGTTGAGGGTGGCTTTTTTGTGGGTGGCTATATTTTTTATAGGTGGTAATAAGGGTTGGGCTTAGCATAGGACGCGCCTCGCGCACCTGTTCTCAGTTATAGCATAATTACTGTGGTGCGCTAGGCGCACCCTACAAAAACCTATAAGTTTTAATTTAAAGGAATTATTGAATAAAATTCGTCTGAATACTTGCATTTAACTATAAATCTTGTATAATTGTCAGCCTTAACACCCATAGGCGATTGGCTCAATTGGTAGAGCATCGGTCTCCAAAACCGAGGGTTGTAGGTTCGAGTCCTACATCGCCTGCCATCTTTTTTATCCTATCTTTATCTGATGTTTCCTTCTCCTAAGCGAGTTCTTTATGAGCAACAATCAGGATAACCTCGATTCTAAGTTATCTGATGCCTCTAACGCTAAGGCGACGGCAAGCCCGATGCTGACGAAAGGAAAGCATGTCTCAGCAACCAAAAATACCACTGCGGTAGAAGTTGCTAAAACCGGTTCAGCTAAAGATATGGTGCTATGGCTATTGGCTATAGCTGCTCTAATAGCGGCGACTTTCTCTAATCAATACTTACCAGGTTATTGGCAAGCGGCCAATGACGTTTGGGTTCGTATCGGGATTATTGTAGCGCTCGCTGTTTTTGCTCTAGTTTGTCTAGCGCTGACCAATCAAGGAAGCGCCTTTAAGATATTATTGAAGGATGCGGCAGTTGAACTGCGCCGCGTCACTTGGCCGGGTAAAGACGAGACTTTTAAATATACTTGGCAAACCATTGTCGTGATAGCGATTGTTGGGTTCTTTATTTGGTTGTTGGATAACTTTTTTAACTGGTTTGTTGGTATTTTTATTGGCTAGAAGAGCGTATTAGCTCTAGTTAAGCTATATTTTATTGATCACAACCTACTACTAAGATCAGGAGCGTCATATGCGTTGGTATATTGTCCAAGCGTTTTCAGGATATGAAAAACAAGTACAACGTTCATTAACTGATCGTATTAATCGTAGTGATTTCGCGGATTCTTTTGGTGATGTGCTGGTGCCCACTGAAGAAGTGGTCGAGATGAAAGACGGTAAAAAGCGCAAAAGTGAGCGTAAGTTTTTCCCAGGATACGTCTTGATCGAAATGGAGATGAACGATAATACTTGGCACATTGTCAAAGACTGTCCACGTATTATGGGTTTTGTTGGTGGTACACCAGAGATGCCAGCGCCTATCACTAAAGCGGAAGCCGACCGTATTCTTAATCGCTTAAATCAGACTGAAACTGCGCCGCGTCCGAAGACTCTATTTGAGCCAGGCGAGGAGCTACTGGTTATTGATGGTCCGTTCACTGACTTTAAGGGCCTAGTCGAAAAAGTAGATTACGAAAAATCTAAGCTACAACTGACTGTAAACGTATTTAATCGACCCACGCAGGTCGAGCTTGAGTTTAGTAAAGTTGAAAAACTAGACTAAACAGACATCAACTGGGGAGCTGTTGTTTGTTAAGCGCTGATCGTATGATCATAGTGACTAACAAACTGGCGTTATCACCCAATTAGGAGACAATCATGGCTAAGAAGATTGATGGTTACATCAAACTACAAGTCCCAGCAGGTAAAGCCAACCCTTCACCGCCAATCGGTCCAGCTTTGGGTCAAAAAGGCGTGAACATCATGGCGTTCTGTAAAGAATTTAACGCAGCGACCTCTAACCAAGAGCCAGGTCTGCCGATTCCTACAGAAATCACGGTATATAACGATAAGTCTTTTACCTTTATCATGAAGTCGCCACCAGCTGCGTATTTACTACGTAAAGCCGCTGGTATCGCTAAAGGTTCTGGTACGCCAAACACTGCTAAAGTTGGTAAGGTGAATCGTGAGCAGTTAGAAGAGATCGTTAAGACTAAAGATGCAGACTTAACTGCTGCTGATCTTGACGCTGCTGTTCGTACCATCGCTGGTACCGCTCGTTCAATGGGTATTTCCGTGGAGGGTGTGTAAATGAGTAAGCTAACCAAACGCCAAAAAGAAATCAATAGCCGTATCGATAACGAAAAACAATACACTATTGAAGAAGCGGTTCAAATCCTAAACGATTTGCCACCTTTGAAGTTCAAAGAGTCTATCGACATCGCAGTAAATTTGGGCGTTGACCCACGTAAATCTGACCAAGTCGTTCGCGGTGCTACTAATCTACCTGCAGGTACTGGTAAGACCAAGCGCGTTGCGGTATTCGCGCAAGGCGCTGCTGCTGAAGCGGCAAAAGAAGCGGGTGCTGACATCGTTGGGATGGATGATTTAGCTGAGCAAATCAAAGCTGGTAACATGGACTTTGACGTAGTTATCGCTGCTCCTGACGCTATGCGCGTTGTCGGTCAGTTAGGTACAATCTTAGGCCCACGTGGTTTGATGCCTAACCCAAAAGTCGGCACGGTCACGCCTAATGTCGCTGAAGCCGTTGCTAATACTAAAGCGGGTCAAGCGCAGTATCGCGTTGACAAAGCAGGTATTATCCACACGACTATTGGTCAAGTTGGCTTTACAGCGGAACAAGTCATCGAAAACGCTCGTGCGTTATTGTCTGACCTTAAGCGCGCTAAGCCTGCGACTTCAAAAGGTATTTTCATCAAGAAAATCACTTTGTCGAGCACGATGGGCCCAGGTCTAACCATCGATCCTGTACCATATCGCATGGCTAAATAAGATAAATATAGCTGTCTGATATTTGAGCCATAATAAGCACAAATATTGATCGGCAACAAATTTTAAGCAGTAAAGAATTTTAAGAATTAGGTCAGCGTAGTGAATGCTATGCTGTCTAAGACCGTAGGTAGAGAGCGGTTTATAGTGATGATGATTTAGGTATTATTAATCGCTATAAGCTGCTTTTGTTAATCGATAACAGATGAAAGTCTTAATTGTCCTACGCAGACGGTGACCCACCCAGTTGTTGATAAGAGCCGATAGGGCAACCTATCACTTGATGTCAGTCTGATAATGGTGCCGTAATTAGTCGTTATTAATGGACTTTTTAGTGCATTAATAACGTGTCGTATCAAGTCAGTTTTCACTTATGGTTTAGATTATAAGTGGATTGATAAGATTAAAGGAGTCAACTTATGGCATTAACGCTAGAGCAAAAACAACAAGTTGTAGCTGAAGTGTCTGAAGTTGCTGCTAATGCTTACTCAGCAGTCGCTGCCGAATATCACGGTATTGGTGTTGCAAAGCTTACTGAGCTGCGCGTACAAGCCCGTGAAAAAGGTGTTGTTTTAAAAGTGGTAAAAAACACACTTGCAAAACGCGCTTTTGAAGGCACTAAGTTTGAGAGCATGTCAGACCGTATGACTGGTCCATTACTTTTGGCTTTCTCTATGGAAGACTTGGGATCTGCTGCTAGAGTCGTTTTCGACTTCAGCAAAGAAAACAATGCTTTAGAGACCAAAATTGTATCAGTCGGTGGTGAAGTTTATGGTCCAGAAGAGCTAGAGCGCGTATCGAAGCTACCAACTCGCGACGAAGCAATCTCTATCTTGATGGCAACTATGAATGCACCAGTGACCAAGCTTGTCCAGACTATGAACGCAGTTCCTGGCAAGTTCGTTCGCACGGTAGCAGCAATCAAAGACGCAAAAGAAGCTGCTTAATCGCTTGTTTTAACGTAAATTTTACAGCCTTGATTGGCTTATTGTCCCAGTATCTAACACAGTGGACAGTCAATCAATACGCTATTAAATCAATTATTTTTATCAGATAACGGAGAGTTCTCATGGCACTATCTAAAGAAGATGTGTTAAACGCAATCGCTGAAATGTCAGTAATGGATATCGTTGAGCTAATCAGCGACATGGAAGAAAAATTCGGCGTAACTGCTGCTGTAGCTGCTGCTGCACCTGCTGCTGCTGCTGAAGGCGGCGCTGCTGCTGAAGAAAAAGACGAGTTTGACGTTGTTCTTGCTAGCTTTGGCGAGAAGAAAGTTGCCGTCATTAAAGCCGTTCGCGAAGCGACTGGCCTTGGTCTAAAAGAAGCGAAAGACCTAGTTGAAGGCGCTCCAGCACCAATCAAAGAAGGCGCGTCTAAAGACGAAGCTGAAGAGTTGAAGAAGAAGCTTGAAGAAGCTGGTGCTTCTGTTGAACTAAAATAAGCTTAGCTTAATTTAGTTTAATACTGCACATAAAGAGCTAGTAATGCCTTGCATTGCTAGCTCTTTTTTATTATAATTACTAGCTTGACCTTTTGTGTCTGCCTAACGCCCGATCACCAGTGGTGGATACTCATCAAAAGGACACACGATAGCTATGCAAGTAAACACAGTGCAAGCAAGCACAGTAGTTTTGAATAATCTGTTAATTTAGGCTAAATGTCCTGAGACGTTTGGCGTTTTTTTGTGTCTGCATGCTTTTTCAATAACTGTTTTTTAGCACGGCCTACTTAACTCAATATCTATTATTATTTATCTGATTAACATTATTGCTGATGACTATTTATCGCACCTTTAGTGCTATTCAGACAAACGGATACTTTGATTTTTAGCGGTGACGTACTTTTAACCGTTATCAATAATCCGCTTTATTTAATAGCGGCGGCTGACCAAACGCCTTTTAAACTGCTATCCAAGCTATAGTTTATTAAAAACTAGACGCGAATCATTGGATACAAAGGTTAATCACCGCATATATATACAGTTATATCACTGTTTGGCTTAATAACCCATTTATTTAAAAAAGATTTTGAAAGTGTTGATTATCAAAATGCATATGGACGCATGGTGATAATTGTTTGAAGTTTTAGCTTTAAAGGGATCTCGGATGAGTATATCGCCTTTAAAGTGGTTGTATTATCGTATACGTCGCTAAGTTTGCATGGTATCACCAAGTATTGTTGCACGCTAGCTACGATTTTTATTTGTTTCCACGTTTACTGTAAGGACTCTCGATGGCATATTCTTATACTGAAAAAAAGCGTATTCGCAAAAGTTTTGCTGAATTGCCCACTGTGATGGACATTCCCTATTTATTGTCTATCCAAGTAGATTCCTATGAGCAATTTTTGCAAGAGCATAAAAAGCCTAAAGCTCGTGAGAATACTGGTCTACAAGCCGCTTACTCTTCTATTTTCCCGATTGAGAGTCATTCAGGTAATGCTGAGCTACAATTTGTTGAATATTATTTAGGAGAGCCGGAGTTTGATGAGCGTGAGTGTATCTTACGTGGTTCAACCTTTGCTGCGCCTATGCGTGTCAAAATCCGTCTGATTATTAAAGACAAAGATCATAAAGACAAAAACAGCAAAGCGGCTATCAAAGATATCCGTGAACAAAGCGTTTATATGGGTGAAATTCCACTCATGACTGATAACGGTACCTTTATCATTAATGGTACTGAACGTGTTATCGTCTCGCAATTGCATCGTTCACCCGGTGTCTTCTTTGATCATGATAAGGGTAAATCACACTCTAGTGGTAAGGTGCTTTATAACGCTCGTATCATTCCTTATCGCGGTTCGTGGTTAGACTTTGAGTTTGATGCTAAAGACCTAGTATTCGCGCGTATTGACCGTCGCCGTAAACTCCTTGCTTCTATTATCCTGCGCGCTCTTGGCCTAACGACTGGCGAGATTTTAGACTTATTCTTTGATAAAGTCGCGGTTTATAAAGGTGAGGAGCAGTTCGAGATTGATATCGTTGCTGATCGCTTGCGTGGTGAGATGGCGCAGTTCGATATCGTTGCTCCTAATGGCAATGTGATCGTCGAGCAGGGCAAACGTATCAACGCGCGCCGTATTCGTCAGATCGAAGAGGCGGGTATGACTAAGATCGCCGTGCCTGATGAATATCTCTATGAGCGTATTTTGGCTGAAGATATTATCGTTAATGACGAAGTCGTTGCCCATGCAAACACGCCTATCGATCATGAGCTATTAGTGAAGCTAAACTCGTTTGAAGCAAGTGATTCGATCAAAGAATTCAGCATCCTGTTTACTAATGATATCGATCAAGGTAGCTACATCGCTGATACGCTGCGTGCCGATAGCACTTCAAGCCGCGAAGAAGCCTTGATTGAGATCTATAAGGTTATGCGTCCAGGCGAGCCACCAACGGTTGAAACAGCAGAGAAGCTGTTCGAAAGTATGTTCTTCAACGCTGATCGTTACGATCTATCTAACGTTGGCCGTATGAAGTTCAACCGCCGTTTAGGCTTAGACTTCGATAATACCGATGACCCAGACGTGCAGCGTGCGCGCAGCGTCTTGACCAATGACGATATCGTCAACGTGCTAAAAGAGCTGGTTGAGATTCGTAATGGTCGCGGCGAAGTCGATGACATTGACCATCTAGGTAACCGCCGTATTCGTTCAGTGGGCGAGATGGCAGAAAATCAATTCCGCGTTGGTCTGGTTCGTGTTGAACGTGCAGTCAAAGAGCGTCTATCATCAGCAGAATCTGATAACTTATCGCCACAAGATTTGATTAACTCAAAACCAGTTGCTGCAGCGGTCAAAGAGTTCTTTGGCTCTAGCCAGTTGTCGCAGTTTATGGATCAAAACAACCCGCTATCAGAAGTCACGCATAAACGCCGTGTTTCTGCATTGGGACCAGGTGGTTTGACCCGTGAGCGTGCCGGTTTTGAAGTGCGTGACGTACACGATACGCATTACGGCCGTGTCTGCCCAATTGAGACACCAGAGGGTCCAAACATTGGTTTGATCAACTCACTAGCGACCTTTGCTAAGACTAATAGCTTTGGTTTCTTAGAGACGCCTTATCGCCAAGTGGTCGATGGTAAAGTAACTGATGTTATCGAATACCTATCTGCTATCGAAGAGGTCGGTACGGTAATCGCTCAAGCTGACTCACCCATGAATGATAAAGGTGAGCTTAGCGAGGAGATGATCAGCGTGCGTAGCTATGGCGAGTTTGTGCGTATGCCAGCTGACAAAGTGACGCATATGGATGTGTCGCCAAGTCAGGTCGTGTCAGTAGCCGCTGGTCTGATTCCATTCCTAGAGCATGATGATGCTAACCGAGCGCTTATGGGCTCGAACATGCAGCGTCAGGCGGTTCCGACGCTACGCGCTGATAAGCCATTAGTTGGTACAGGTATGGAGCGTCACGTCGCTCGTGATTCGGGTGTCTGTGTTATCGCTAAGCGTGGCGGTGTGATCGAAGACGTTGATGCTTCGCGTATCGTCGTACGTGTTAATGAAGATGAAATGGTCGCTGGTGAAGCGGGTATCGATATCTATAACTTGATCAAATATACGCGCTCTAACCAAAACACTTGTATCAATCAGCGTATCATCGTTAACCAAGGTGATGAGATTGCTTTTGGTGATATCTTGGCTGACGGTCCATCGACCGATCTTGGTGAGCTAGCGTTAGGTCAGAACATTCGTATCGCCTTTATGCCGTGGAATGGTTATAACTTCGAGGATTCGATTCTTCTATCTGAAAAGGTCGTAAAAGAAGATCGATTCACCACCATTCATATTCAAGAGCTCACTTGTGTGGCTCGTGATACTAAGCTTGGCACCGAAGAGATCACTGCTGATATTCCAAACGTCGGTGAAGCGGCGCTGTCTAGCCTAGACGAAGCAGGTATTGTATATATCGGTGCTGAAGTGGATGCCGGTGATATCTTAGTCGGTAAAGTCACGCCAAAAGGTGAGACGCAGCTGACGCCTGAAGAAAAACTACTACGGGCCATCTTCGGTGAAAAAGCCGCTGACGTCAAAGACACCTCACTACGTGTCCCAACGTCAAGCAAAGGTACGGTCATTGACGTACAAGTCTTCACCCGTGACGGTGTCGAAAAAGATGCGCGTGCCCGTGCGATTGAAAAATCACAGCTCGATAGCTACCGTAAAGATCTAAAAGAAGAGCTACGTATCTTTGAAGAAGCGGCGCGTGGCCGTATCGGTAACTTACTCGACGGTCAAAAAGTCAGTGGTGGTTCAGGTCTCAAAGCCGGTACGGTTATGAAAGCGGCCGACATGAAAGAGATGAGCCTTGAGACTTTGCTAGATATTCAGCCAGTTGAAGAAGACATCGCTGAGCGTCTCACGCAAATCGCTGAGTACTTAGTCGATAAGCAAAAAGATATCGATGTGAAGTTTGCCGAGAAAAAACGCAAACTAACTGCAGGGGACGACTTGCAGCATGGCGTACAAAAAATCGTCAAGGTTTATCTTGCGGTGAAGCGTCGTATTCAGCCTGGTGATAAGATGGCTGGTCGTCATGGTAACAAAGGTGTGGTATCGCGCATTATGCCGGTCGAAGACATGCCTTATGATGAGCATGGCAACACCGTCGATATCGTCTTGAACCCGCTAGGTGTTCCTTCGCGTATGAATATCGGTCAGGTCTTAGAGACTCACTTAGGTATGGCAGCCAAAGGCTTGGGCGAGAAGATCGATAACATGCTCAAAGCTCAAGCAGCAATGAAAGATCTACGTGATTTCTTAGACCAAATCTACAATAAAGTAGGCGGTGAAAGCGTTGATCTTGATAGCTTAAGTGATGATGATATCATGGCGCTAGCGGGCAACTTGCGCGGCGGTGTGCCAATGGGTACCGCAGTGTTTGACGGCGCGCATGAGCATCAAGTCAAAGACTTGCTTGAGCTTGCAGGACTCGACCGCGATGGTCAGCAAGTACTATATGATGGTCGTACTGGTCAGCAGTTTGACCGCAAAGTGACGGTCGGTTATATGTATATGCTCAAGCTGAACCACTTAGTCGACGACAAAATGCACGCGCGTTCTACCGGTTCTTACTCGCTGGTCACCCAGCAACCACTCGGAGGTAAAGCCCAGTTTGGTGGTCAGAGATTCGGTGAGATGGAAGTGTGGGCACTAGAAGCATATGGTGCGACTTATACCTTGCAAGAGATGCTAACGGTGAAGTCAGATGATGTCGAAGGCCGTACGCGTATGTACAAAAACATCGTCGATGGTGAGCAGTATATGGATCCAGGTATGCCTGAGTCGTTCAACGTACTGACCAAAGAAATCAAATCACTGGGTATCAATATTGAGTTAAAAGAAAACAATTAAGCCCTTATTGACGCTTAAGCGTTAGACTAAAAGCAGTAAAGTATGATTGATACGGCTGCTTTTAGTCTTTATCTCATCCCAATTCATTGCCTTCAGTCGTCTAAGCAGCTTGTACTTTTAGGTACCGCTTAGAAGATTATAAAGATAACGGAGAAGCAACTTGAAAGATTTACTCGATATCATGCAAAGCCCTACCGCGAGCGGTAATCGTGAGTTTGATAGCATTCAAATTACTTTAGCCTCACCAGATGTGATCAAGTCTTGGTCGCATGGTGAAGTCAAAAAGCCAGAAACCATTAATTATCGTACCTTTAAACCTGAGCGCGATGGTCTATTTTGTGCCAAAATCTTTGGCCCAGTAAAAGACTTTGAGTGTCTTTGTGGTAAATATAAGCGCCGCAAGTTCCAAGGCGTCATCTGCGAAAAATGCGGCGTAGAAGTCACTACAGCCAAAGTTCGCCGTGATCGTATGGGTCATATCGATCTGGCTAGCCCTGTCGCGCATATTTGGTTCTTAAAATCATTACCAAGCCGCATCGGTCTTTTATTAGACATGACGCTACGTGACATCGAGCGCGTACTTTATTTCGAGAGCTATATTGTTACTGAGCCAGGCTTGACGAGTCTTGAGAAGTATCAGCTGCTTGATGACGAAGACTACTACCGCGCGCTTGAAGAGTTCGGCGACGAGTTCACAGCTAAGATGGGCGCAGAAGCCGTTCAAGACTTATTAAAAGACATCGATATCGATATCGAGATTGATGAGCTGCGCGAAGCAATTCCGCAAACCGGCTCTGAGACTAAGCTCAAAAAAATGTCTAAGCGTCTAAAGTTATTAGAAGCTTTCCGCGACTCTAATAATAAGCCTGAGTGGATGGTAATGAATATTTTACCAGTTCTACCACCAGATTTACGTCCGCTAGTACCGCTAGAAGGTGGCCGTTTTGCGACGTCCGATCTTAACGATTTGTATCGCCGTGTCATCAACCGTAATAATCGTTTGAAGCGTCTATTGGAGCTTAGCGCCCCTGATATCATTGTGCGTAACGAAAAGCGTATGCTACAAGAGTCAGTCGATGCCTTACTTGATAACGGTCGCCGTGGCCGTGCCATTACTGGTAGTAATAAGCGTCCACTAAAATCTTTGGCCGATATGATTAAAGGTAAGCAAGGTCGTTTCCGTCAAAACCTACTTGGTAAGCGTGTCGATTATTCTGGTCGTTCGGTTATCGTTGTTGGTCCGACGCTACGTTTGCATCAGTGCGGTCTACCAAAGAAGATGGCATTAGAGTTATTTAAGCCATTTACTTATGCCAAGCTGTTATCACACGGCATGGCGACCACGATTAAAGCGGCCAAAAAGATGGTCGAGCGTGAAGAGCCGCAAGTGTGGGATATGCTGGCTATGGTTATCCGTGAGCATCCAGTGCTACTCAACCGTGCACCAACGCTGCATAGATTGGGTCTACAAGCGTTCGAACCTGTACTGATCGAAGGTAAAGCGATTCAGCTGCATCCGCTAGTTTGTACCGCGTTTAACGCTGACTTTGACGGTGACCAAATGGCCGTTCACGTACCATTGACGCTTGAGGCTCAACTAGAGTCACGCGCCTTGATGATGTCAACGAATAATATCTTGTCACCTGCTAACGGTGATCCGATTATCGTACCGTCACAAGACGTGGTCTTAGGTCTATACTACATCAGTCGCTCATCGATCAATGCCAAAGGTGAAGGCATGGTGTTTGCGACAGTCAACGAAGCCTTACGTGCTATTGGCTCGAACGATTTGCACGTCAATGCTTTGATCAAAGTGCGTGTCACTGAAACGCAGACTGATGAAGAAGGTAACACCACAGAGTCGACAAGTCTGAAAGAGACCGTTGCTGGTCGCCTATTGATTTGGAACATCATGCCAAAAGGTATGGCGTTTGCAGAGTGCAACCAAGAGATGACTAAGAAAAACATCTCAGGTTTGATCAACTCTTGCTATCGTAAAATGGGCGTCAAAGACAGCGTTATGTTCGCTGACCAGTTGATGTACTTAGGTTTTGCACAAGCGACTTTATCTGGCGTTTCTATCGGTCTTGATGACATGGTCATTCCGCCAAGCAAAAAACAAATCATCGACACCGCAGACGCTGAAGTCCGCGAAATCGAAGATCAGTTTGAGCAAGGGTTCGTCACTGCCGGTGAGCGCTATAACAAAGTTGTCGATATCTGGTCGCGTACCAACGACAAAGTTGCTAAAGCGATGATGGATAACCTAGCGACTGACAAGATTATGAATGCTAAGGGTGAGGAAGAAGAGCAAAAATCCTTCAACTCAATCTTTATTATGTCAGATTCTGGTGCTCGTGGTAGTGCTGCACAGATTCGTCAGCTCGCTGGTATGCGTGGCCTTATGGCAAAACCGGATGGCTCTATCATTGAAACACCAATTAAAGCGAACTTCCGTGAAGGCCTGACCGTACTACAGTATTTCATCTCAACGCATGGTGCGCGTAAAGGTCTAGCTGATACCGCTTTGAAGACTGCAAACTCAGGTTATCTGACTCGTCGTCTCGTCGATGTTGCGCAAGATTTAGTCATCACTAGCGATGATTGTGGCACCGAGCAAGGTCTGTTCATGACGCCGCACATCCAAGGTGGCGAGATCATCGAAAAACTTGGTGACTTAGTGCTAGGGCGAGTGACTGCGCGTGATGTGACTTATAATGATGATGACTCAAAAGTGCTGATTCCGGCTGGTACGTTAATCGATGAGCAGTGGGTAAACATCTTAGACGAAAACGCTATTGATGATATTTGGGTACGCTCAGTTATCACTTGTGAAGTTGAGCACGGCGTTTGTTCGCAGTGTTATGGTCGTGACTTGGCTCGTGGTCATAAAGTCAATATCGGTGAGTCAGTTGGGGTTATGGCAGCGCAGTCTATCGGTGAGCCAGGTACTCAGCTTACCATGCGTACCTTCCACGTGGGCGGGGCAGCAAGCTCAGCATCTGTGGATAATAGCATCTCAGCGCGTAACGCCGGTCAAGTACAATTTGACAATATGAAAACGGTTGAGCATACCGATGGTCATTTAGTTATCGTCTCTCGCTCTGCAGAAATTGCTTTGACTGACGATCTTGGTCGTGAGCGTGAGCGTTATAAAGTACCTTACGGTTCAAGCGTCCTCGTCAAAGATGGCGATAAAGTAGATGGTGGTCAAACGATTGCTAAGTGGGATCCGCATACGCATCCAATTATCACAGAATTCGCCGGTACGGCGCGCTTTAGTGATATCGTTGATGGTAGTACAGCGACCGTTAAAGTCGATGATGCCACAGGTATGAGCTCGTTTGAGATTCTAGCGACTCGTGACCGTTCAAGTAATGCTAAAGACTTACGTCCTGCTATTATCTTGAATACTGATGCGGGCAAAGAAGTGGTTTATTTCTTACCTGCAGAAACCATCATTCGCGTCAGCGATGGTGAAAAAGTAGCGGCAGGTTCGATCTTAGGCCGTGTCCCACAAGCATCTTCTGGTACTAAAGATATTACCGGTGGTCTACCACGCGTCGCCGATTTATTCGAAGCACGTCGTCCGAAAGATCACGCCATTATGGCTGAGATGACAGGTGTGGTGAGCTTTGGTAAAGAGACCAAAGGTAAGAACCGCTTTATCATTACTAACGAAGATGGTGAGACGCATGAAGAGCTGATCCCGAAATGGCGTCAAATCAACGTCTTCGAAAACGAGACTGTGGCACGCGGCGAGATCATCGCTGATGGTCCGCAAAACCCGCACGACATCTTACGTCTAAAAGGTCAGACGGCTCTTGCAGACTATATCGTTAACGAAGTACAAGACGTTTACCGCTTGCAAGGCGTGAAGATCAACGATAAGCACATTGAAGTTATTATTCGTCAGATGCTGCGCAAAGTTGAGATTACAGATGCGGGCGACTCTAGTCACTTCAAAGGTGATCAGGTCGAGTACGCTGATGTCATAGCCTTGAATGCCAAACTGGAAGCTGAGAATAAATTCCCAGTTCAGTATGAGCGTCAATTGTTAGGTATCACCAAAGCGAGTCTGGCAACGGAAAGCTTTATCTCAGCAGCTTCGTTCCAGGAAACCACGCGAGTGTTAACTGCGGCGGCGGTGACGGGTAAAGTTGATGAGCTACGTGGCCTAAAAGAAAATGTCGTCGTCGGTCGTCTGATTCCTGCAGGTACTGGTCTTGCGTATCACAACGCGCGTAAAGACAAAGCAGAACAAAAGCTGCAAGACTCAGATCTTAATGCTGCGTTCGATATGGGTACAGCTACAAGTGAAAATAAAGACTTTACAAGTTTCGATGAAGCCTTCGCTCAAGAGCTGAACCAAGATAACTAAGCTTTGTTTAACTTATGAGCTCTGTTTAATTTAACAGTAAAAAAGCCAGCCTCGTGCTGGCTTTTTTATGCATAAAATATAGTCAGACTCAGTAAAAAGATAGTACACTTAAAAGCATTGTAGTTTTTTAACTGATTCGTAATAAAAGGACAACCTGCTTATGGCCGGTAAAACTCGCGTAGCCAAATACCATGCTGACCGTACCAACCAAAAGCTTTATTTTTGCCGCTTAGCTTGCCAAGCGGCAGATAACAGTAGCGATAAACAGCTGTACCAAGCGCACTGTGAAACTGCTATTTTTCATTTATATGGTAGCTTTTTAGCCTTTATGCAGGAGCTTTCGCAGTTTTATAGTTTAGAGATGAATGAGCCAACGCTACTGGCTATAGAGCAAGCGCTTAGCGAGCGCACGCAGGTCTCACCTGAGGTCATGCGCTTACAGCAACTATTAGAGCATGGGTTTTTAGCCAATATAGAGCGAGCTTATCAGCGCTGTCTCTATGCTGTATTGTCGGATCAACAAATAAGTGCTCATCCTGCTGAGGGCTCAAAACAATCGCAAGATTTGATCGTTAACGTGGTGACATTGTCCAACCAGTGGCTGCCTGATGAGTCAACTATTCGAGAATGGCGCAGTCAGTTTTTAGATTTGATTGAACAGCTACGGGGCGGCATGGTCGAGTATTAAATCAGTATTGAAAGTATGGGAAGCGCTTGCCTATCAAAAAGGCGGTCCACTGCAGTGAACCGCCTTTTTAATGCTTTATTGAATTTGTCCTAAATGGAGCTTTATAGCTATATTTATAACTATAGAGTCTTATTCTGGCATCGCGGGCATACGTTCTGCTGGCGTTACGGGTAATGGATTTTGTGACGCACTATCGCTATTATCAGAAGCTGTTGACTGCACTACAGGCTCTGGTTCAGGTTCAGGAGGCTTACGTTGCTGAATTTTAGTTTTAACCGGTTGGTTGGCAGCAGTCTCTAAATTGCTTGAGTCGTCCTCATCGCTGTCATTAGTAGTGACAACGCCATCATCGTTCATCTCGATAATACGCTGGCTTTGCTTTTTAGATTTAGATTTATTATCAAGCGACACCCATTCAAAAGGAACGTCTTTTAACTGCGCTCTCATAAAGTCCATCCATACGGGTAGGGCAGCAACTCCGCCATACTCGCGGCGACCAAGGGTTGAGGGCTGATCAAAACCCATCCAAACGACAGTAGCGTTGGTAGGATGAAAGCCTGCAAACCAAGCGTCTTTGGCTTCGTTAGTCGTACCGGTCTTGCCCCCAATATCCTCGCGTCCAAGTGCTCGAGCGCGAACGGCAGTACCGCGCTGAACTACATCTCGTAAGATGTCGGCCATCTCGTAAGCCACTCTAGGTTTGAGGATTCGCGGCGCTTGGGTGGCCGTTACATACTGCACTACAGGAGCTTGCAGACGATCTGTCAGCGGATTTGCATCATAAATACTCATATCACGGTTATTAGCATCATCATTCTGAGCGTCTGACTCATTCTCAACAGCGTCGTCTTCGCTTATGGTATCTTCCGTTTGCTCGTCCTCTGTTTCTTGCTCAGTAGGCGTTTGGGCATCTTCAATCAGTTGTTGGTTACGAGCTTCAAGCTGCTCATTGAAACAAAGCGCACACGCTTGCTGCGGATTGGCTTGAAACAACAGCTCATTATCGTAGTTATAAATTTGCTCAATAAAATAAGGCTGTATACGATGACCGCCATTCGCAAAGGTCGCGTACGCGGTAGCCATTTGTAACGGGGTAGCTTGACCCGTACCGAGCGCTAATGACAGTGTAGTCGGTAGTTTCTCTTTATCAAGACCGAACTGGTCTAACAGATCACGAGCATCTGAGGTGCCTACTGCTTGTAGTAAGCGAATAGAGACTAAGTTACGAGACAGATAAAGTCCGCGGCGTAAAGTGATATCACCTAAGAAGCGCTGATCAGAGTTTTTAGGCTTCCAATCGCCGACTTGAATGGGACGATCTGAGATGATGCTATCTGGATGATAGCCTTTTTCTAAGGCGGTGGTATAAATCAGTGGCTTAATTGTTGAGCCCGGTTGACGCCATCCTTGCAGGGCGCGGTTGAATTTACTGTGCTTAAAGTCAAAACCACCTACCAAAGCGTTTACCGCGCCTGTCTCTGGGTCTAGCGATACTAAGCTGCCTTGGACATCTGGAATCTGTGCCAATTGCCAATTATCGTTATCGGTTTTTATTAAGCGAACGATGTCTTTTTCACTGACGATTTGGGAGGCGTTACTAGGTAGATTGCCGAAGCGATCGGCTGAGATGAACTTCTTTGCCCAGCTCATACCAGACCAGTTTACGGTGACCGTCTCACCTGATTGCATCAGTGCTTCAAAGCTGCGTGAGTTGACAGTGGTCACCTTCGCAGGATACATACTGCCATAGCGGTTAAAGTCTTCAAGAGGTTCATCGTTCGCCTCAGCGCCGCGCCAGCCGTGACGATGATCATAGGCAATAAGTCCTTTGAGGACAGCCGCTTCGGCAGCTTGCTGCGCTTGGCTATCAACGGTTAAGCGCACCCGCCAGCCGCCATTGACTACTTGATCTCCATAACGATTGACTAAAGCATAGCGCGCCATCTCTGCCAAATAAGGCATATTAACATCGAGTTTTTCTTGATATAAATTCAAGCCGATTGGCGAGTCGATAGCTTCATCATATTGCGCTTGATCGATATAGCCAAGCTCGTGCATACGTTTGATAATCCAGTTACGGCGAATAAGGGCACGCTCAGGATTGGCGACTGGGTTGTATTTAGAAGGAGCTTTTGGAAGGCCAGCTAGCATCGCCATCTCTGCGACGGTTAAGCTCTCAAGTGACTTACTATAATACTTTTTAGCAGCGGCGCGGATACCATAAGCGCCTTCACCCAAATAGATTTTATTCACATATAAAGTGAGAATTTCATTTTTAGTGAGCTCGTCTTCCATCTTTCTGGCGACAAATAGCTCTGTTAACTTACGATTCAAGGTACGCTCAGGCGTCAAAAAGTAATTCTTAGCCACCTGCATAGTAATCGTCGAGCCCCCTGTTTGGCCCTCGTCGTCAGTGACCACTTCGGTGACCGCTCGTCCTAAACCCTTAATACTAATGCCGCTATGCTGAAAAAATGAAGCGTCTTCAGCAGCTAAAAAGGCGTTCGTCAGCCCTTCAGGAATCTCTTCATAAGTCACCGGCAAAGATAAGCGGTTGCCATACTGACCGATGAGTTTGTCATCACGGCTATAGATCTGTAAAGGCATCTCCAAATTTGCCCTTTTAATCTCTTGGATACTAGGTAGGGTAGGTGATAAGTACATTGCCATGCCATAAAAGCCAATAGGAACGGCGAGCGCTAAGATAATGACTAGCGCTAAAAAGGCAATAAAAAGCCCCACCAAGTAATGGATAAGACGGACGGTGGCATTTTTTTTGGGCATAATAAGCTTATCAATTAAGAGAGTGAACGGTCATTATTATACATTGAACCCAAAGCTAGGTTCGCATGAAATGTGTAATTCTCTGAGAAAAGTTTTTAATTACTTGAATATGTCTATTAAGTAACGTATTGTATTCCATGATTACAAAACCTTTGTAATCTATATTCTATATAAGGTGTAGGGTCTGTGAAGCTACTTTCTTCTAAGCATCAGAGTTTAATCGGAGTAGATATTTGTGCAACTTCAGTAAAGCTAGTTGACATAACTCGGCAGCAAGGCGTTTATCATCTCAAGTCTTATGGTATCGAAAGATTACCGCCAGGGATAGTCGTTGATAAGCTGATTGTCGATACTGAAGCGGCTGGTGACACGATTGCAAGCTTAGCGCGCCAAAACCGAGTTGCAGGCCATGATGCTGCAACCGCGGTCTCAGGCTCGTCGGTCATTACTAAGATTATCGATATGGATGCTACTTTAAGCGATGTTGAACGCGAAGCACAAATCCGTCTCGATGCAGATCAGTATATTCCTTATCCTTTAGATGAAGTCAATCTGGACTTTGAAGTGCTAGGGCCTTCTGTCGTTGATGACACGATGGTGCAAGTCTTGCTAGCAGCTTCACGCTCTGAGAACGTAGATCAGCGGGTAGACGCCTTGGCCTTTGGTGGTCTAAAAACCAAAGTTATGGATATAGAGTCGCACGCTATCGAAAGAGCTTTTCAGATGATGGCAGATAATTTACCAAATATGCCAGAATTGGTCGCTGTTATCGATATTGGCCATCATCAAACGACCTTATATATCGCTAAAAACGATAAATTTATCTATAGCCGCGAGCAGTTATTTGGCGGTTTGCAGCTCACAGAAGCCATCCAAGAGCGCTACGGGTTGTCTTATGAAGAGGCGATGGTTAATAAGCATGAGCGTATGTTGCCTGATGATTATTATCCAGAAGTGCTCACGCCGTTTATGGAAAGTACGGTACAACAAATCACTCGATCGCTACAGTTTTATTTTTCCTCAAGTCAATATGACCACATTGATCATATTGTGCTCGCGGGCGGTAGTAGCTCTATACCCGGTCTTGCCGGCATGATCCAGCAAAAACTAAATATCGGCGTTACCGTCGCCGATCCATTTATTAATATGACTATCAGCCCTTATATTGACAGCGAGCAGTTGGCTATCGATGCTCCAAGTCTAATGGCGGCTTGTGGGCTTGCGCTTAGGAGCTTTAACTAATGGCTCGTATTAACCTACTACCATGGCGTTCTGAGGAACGCGCCCGCCGCAATAAAGAGTTTTTGACGCTAGTTGCTGCAGTGACGCTGCTGGCATTGTTGTCCGCGTTTGCGACTTGGAGCTATTTTAATAATGAGCTCGAAGAGCAGCGTGACGCCAATGATCGCATCATGCAAGAAAACAATCGTTTGGATACGGTACTTGCGGAGATAGATACGCTTGAGCAGCGCCGAGAAGATATTATCTCGCGTATGCAAGTTATCCAAGACTTGCAGGGACGACGCCCAATTCCAGTGCGTTTATGGGACGATGTAGCAAAGGCGATGCCTCCAGCGCTTTATCTGAATAATCTAAAGCGTGAGGGTGACCTACTTACCTTTACCGGCCTAGCGGACAACCCAAACGTAGTCTCAAGCTTAATTCGTAATTTGGACGACAGCTTGTGGATGGAAAACTCCGCCGTACGTAATATTCAGCAAAATATTAGTGCCTACGAGGCAGAAGCGACCTTAAATCGAGCACCTACTAACGGTGAGCGGCCTCGACCTATATACCCTGAGGACAGTTACGTGCAGTTTGTAGTAACCACTCAAGTGCAGTCCTCATTAACTGAGCCTACCCAGTCAGCAGAGATCGCCGCTAGTGCTAATGGCTCTGGAGGTACTTTATGAGTCCACTCCGCAAAAAAAGCCTCATAAAAACCAAAAAAAGCGCAATCAAAGCGCAAGGCCCATTGACCCTGCCAAAAAAATCATTCGACTTCAATGATTTTCGTCGTAGCTTTGAGTCGCTAGATACCCAAAACTCTGGCAGTTGGCCGCTACCAGTTAAAGTGACCGTGTTATTGTTAATTGTCGTCTTCATTGCTGCTATGGCTTGGGCGTTACCGATTAGTAGTAAAATCGATGAGATTAAGGCCAGCGAAAGTGAGCAGCAAACCTTACTTGAGACCTATCGTCAAAAAGAGTCACGAGCACGGCATTTAAACACTTATAAAGCGCAAGTGGCGCAAATGGATATAGAGTTTAATACTTTGCTTGATCAGCTCCCTAAAGAGACTCGGGTTTCTGAATTGGTAGAAGGTATCAATATGACGGGAGTGGGCAGTAATATCCGCTTCCAAGATATCTCTGTTGAGCCTGAGATTGAGAATGAGTTTTTTATCGAGCAGCCTATTCGTATTGCTGCTTTGGGCGAGTATCATCAGTTTGGCAGTTTTATCAGTGGTCTTGCTGCCCTGCCGCGTATCATTACTATGCATGACTTTGAGGTGAGTAATCCACAGCCCACTTTAGAAGCCATTCCGGAGCTGAATTTGATCTTACAGACCAAGACCTATCGCTCAAAAGAAGTGACGCCTGATGAGGAGGCTGCTGATGATTAAGCCGCTACCCAGCCTTATGCTTTTAACGATGACGACGCTTTTGCTCAATGGCTGTGCCGATAGAATCGGTCTAGCTGAGCAAGCCATGCAAGACATACGAGCGTCACAGGCACAAGAGGTTGAACCGACGCCTAAAGTGTCACTAGTAGAAGACTTTGTCTATAGCGCAAGCAGTCTACGCAGTCCTTTTTTACCACCAAGTTTGGTGAATATACAACGACCGACCACGGCTATCGACGGCATACGCCCTGATATTAACCGTATCAAACAACCTTTAGAGCAATATGAAATCGCTCAGCTGACTTTTCGCGGCGTTGTGATTTCTCCTGAAGGACAAGAGTACGCTTTAGTCCAGCGTCCAGATGGGTCAGTCGCTAGTGTAAAGGTAGGTGATTATCTTGGACTCAATGATGGCCGTATTGTTGAGATTACGCCCACGCAGATTAATCTAATTGAAATTGTACCAGACAGCCGCGCCGGGTTTATTGAAAGACCACAGTCGCTGGTCTCTCCTATAAATTAAGATGGTAGATTTTTGAGGAATAAGTAATGACCGTACGTAACAATAAGGCAAGGACGATAAGTAGTCGTGTTTCCTCTACTTTCGCCGCTCCTGTGTTCGCTTTGGGCATGACCGCTATTATGAGCAACGCTCATGCGGTGCAGCGTATCAATGAGGTGTCTGTTGTGCAGACGGCGCCAGCAGTAACGCAGCTGCGTTTGGGGTTCAATGAGACGCCAAACGTACCGGCAGCTTATCAGCTCGATAACCCTAGCCGTTTAGTCTTAGACTTTGAACAAGTCCAAAACGGTTTGGCGAGCCGCTTCAACGATTATAATGTGGGCATAGTCAACGATATTACGACTTTGAGTAATGACAGTACGACGCGCCTTATTGTTGGGCTGAAAAAAAGCGGTGATTATACTACCGCAATAGAAGGTAACGATCTGCTATTGACGATCAATGATCCTGCACGCCAAGTCATTACCAATGATCCGGTCGCTGATGTGCTCAATAACCAATCAGCAATCATCACCACCACGCCTATCGACAGCCCAGTAGTAGCGACCAATGTCGTAGCGACTGATAACGTCGTAGCCGCGCCAGTGGTAGTGCGGCAAGCACCGACAAAACCGCAAGTACCGGCTGATACTATGGTGGTCAGAGTCAATCCTTTATTAGACCCCAATCTTGCTTCCTCGCAAGTGAGTCGTCAATACAGCTATGATGGTTTGACGGCCTTGAACTTTGCAGCCGGCAGCGGCGGCGGCGGTAATGTCAGTATCACTTTAGCCAATGAAGCTATTCCGGTTGATGTACAGCGCCAAGGCAATAAGCTTGTCGTACGCTTGACGGGCAGTACCGTACCTAGAAACCTGCTGCGCCGTCTCAATATCAATAGCGGCTTAGTCGCGAGTGTCGATACCAAAAACCAAGGTCAGACCGGTATTATCACTATCAATATGAATGGTGACTACGAATATCAAGCGTATCAATCAGGCGCGCAGTTAAATATCAGCATCTCTGAGCCTGAGCTACTACGTGAGCCGACGCTAGAAGAAAAAGTCTATACTGGTGAAGCGCTGTCTATGGAGTTCCAAGACGTTGAGATTCGTAGTGTGCTTGATATTTTAGCGCAGTTCACTAATATGAACATTGTTGCTAGTGATTCAGTCGCGGGTAATATCACCCTGCGCCTTATCAATGTACCTTGGGATCAAGCGCTCGATATTATTCTAAAAAGCAAAAACCTAGGTAAGCGTGAAAACGGTAATGTCATCTTAGTAGCACCAGCGACGGAGCTGGCTCAGCAAGAGGCAGATGAGCTACAAGCGCAGCGCGCGGTCGACTCTTTTTCACCGCTACGCACGGAGTATATTCGTCTAAGCTATGCTAGAGCGGAGGATGTGTTAAATCTTATCTCTGAGGGCAGTGGGCCGGCCAATAACAATAGTGGTCTTCTTGGTACTGGTAATGCGGCTAACATTGAAGATAATAATACTCTATTGTCTAATCGCGGCACCGTCACTATCGATGAGCGTACCAATACTTTGATTGTCAAAGACGTCGCTGATAGCATTGAGAATATTCGCGAGCTGATTACCAAAATCGATATTCCGGTACGCCAAGTGATGATCGAGGCGCGTATCGTTAGTGCAACTGATACTTTTAGTAAAGAGATTGGCGTGCGTTGGGGTATCTTATCTAGCGGCGCGGCAACCAATCGCAGTTTACTGGTGGGCGGTAGCAATCAGACGTTAGCGGACTTAAAAGATTTTGACATCGAGACCACGACGGTCAATGGTCAGACTGTGTCTTATCCGAGCTATGATATTAGTAGCCCTGATAATTTGAGTGTCGACTTGGGAGTGACTAATCCGGCGGCTGGCAGTATCGCTTTTGGTCTGCTTAGCTTATCCGATGTGATGCTAGATCTTGAGCTCTCTGCCTTGCAAGCCGATAATCGCGGGGAGGTCATCTCTACGCCGAAGATTTTGACTGCGGATAAGCAAACTGCCAAAGTCTCCTCAGGTACGCAGATCCCTTATCAAGAAGCAGCGGCTAGTGGTGCAACGTCTACTAGCTTTAGAGAAGCGGCGCTTAGCCTTGAGGCCACGCCGAACATTACCCCTGATGGTAAAATTGGCTTGCAGCTTCTTATTACTAACGGGACGCCAACCATTATCAATGGCGATGTCGCTATCAATGAAGATTCGATTTCAACCAATGTCATCGTCGAAGATGGACAGACCATTGTCTTAGGCGGCGTGTTTAGAAACCGTACTAACAACGGCGTGGATAAAGTACCGTTCTTAGGCGATCTACCTTATATCGGCCGCGCTTTCCGCCGCGATGTACGGAGTAATAATAAAGAAGAGCTGCTGATATTTGTGACACCAAAGCTTATCAACGATGGCATCAGTCGTTTGGACTAACCCGGTTAATCCTGTAACCATAAAAGTTAAGCGGTTTTTATTTTATAAATCGTCCAATTTTAACGCGAAGAAAAGCAAGCCTAAGTGCTTGCTTTTTTGTGTCTTAATGATGCTCAAAAAGGCTTAATAAAATTTTTGCTGTTAATATCAAGGTTGATTACTAGCCAGATTATCGATGACGTTGTATGATAGTTAATTTAGCTGAGTAAGTGTTATGTTGGAGGAATTACCGTCGGTATTTATAGTCGGGCCGATGGGTGCAGGAAAGACCACAATTGGCCGTCTGCTTGCCAAACAGCTAGGGCGTGAGTTTGTTGATAGCGACTGGTATATTGAGTCCCAAACCGGCGCGGATATTGCTTGGATATTTGCCAAAGAGGGCGAAGCCGGCTTTCGTGAGCGTGAAACTCGCGCTATTAATGAGCTCACCCAAAAGCCCCAAATCGTATTAGCCACTGGTGGCGGTGCGGTCATGAGTCATGATAACCGAGAGTTTTTGCATCAGCGCGGTATCGTGGTTTATCTGAATGCACCAGTTGAGGTGCAAATGGCGCGCACGGCCAAAGATAAGTCGCGCCCGCTATTACAACAGCCGAACCCCAAACAAATCCTACAAAATTTATATCAAGTCCGTGATCCATTATATCGACAAGTGGCTCATATTATTTTGCCGACTGGGCACACTTATCCGCGGCATATGGTCAATCAGCTATTGCAGCAGCTAGAACGGTTTATTGCTACAACGCAGGGCGACAACACGCCTTAATACTCGCGATATTGCGTTTATAAGCCGTAACTACCGTTGTATAGTCGATACACTCTAAAAATGTCATAGCGCTACTGGGATGAATTTTGCGCAGCCTCTGGGAACGCAGCACGCAAGTAAAATTTATACCAGTAGCGCGTTTAAATCCATAACAGTTTTACATTCAGCTAACTATAACTCACACCAAGTTGCCGAAGATGTGTTGAAAGGGTGTTGCAAAGAGTGGTACAGAAAATGTGTTGCAAAAGCTGTGTTGCAGAAAATAAGCCTCAGTCTAGATATGCCGCCACTTAACAACGTCGATATTCAATAAAAAACAGCGTCTAGATTTTTACATAGGAAGCCGGTATGGCAAAGCCCCTGTTCGATGATAGTTTGACAGTACAAACCCAAAGCCATGATTATCCTATTATTATTACCGCAAGTTGTAGCGATAGCGAAGATGCCGCGAGTGACAGTAACAAGGTAAGCACTATGGCGCAGCGCGTCGCACCGTATATTACGGGCAAGCAAGTGTTAATCGTCACGAATGAGACTGTCGCGCCTTTGTACTTGCAGCCTTTACAGCAGCAATTATCTACTGATTTTCAGGTAGCCGTCTGCGTGCTACCCGATGGTGAGCAGTATAAAAATCAAGATCATATCAATAAAATATACGATGCACTCATGGCGCAGCATTTCAACCGTGACGTGACTTTACTTGCGCTTGGCGGCGGCGTGATTGGCGATATGACAGGTTTTGCTGCAGCAAGCTTTATGCGCGGCGTCAATTTTATTCAGATCCCGACGACTTTGTTGGCACAAGTGGATTCGAGCGTGGGCGGTAAGACCGGTATCAATCATCCGCAAGGCAAAAACATGATTGGCGCGTTTTGGCAGCCGCAGATGGTACTGGCTGATATGAATACTTTGCAGACTTTGCCCGCGCGCGAGCTGTCAGCAGGTATCGCCGAGGTGATTAAGTACGCGCTGATTATGGATGAAGCGTTTTTGACTTGGCTTGAGCATAATCTGCCGGCCATGATGGCGCTTGATCTAGAAGTGCTTGCTGTAGCGGTTAAGCGCTGCTGTGCCTATAAAGCGCAAGTGGTCGCGCAAGATGAGAGAGAGTCAGGCGTCAGAGCATTATTGAACTTTGGTCATACCTTTGGTCATGTGATCGAGACGCATGAGGGCTATGGCGAATGGTTGCACGGAGAGGCAGTGGCTGCTGGTATGGTACAAGCGGCAATGATGTCACAAAAGCTTGGCTGGCTGACTCAGAATGACACCGATCGGATAAAACATATCTTAACGCTTGCCAACCTCCCTATTACTCCGCCTGCTATCTCAGCGGCAACCGCTCTTGACCTGATGGGTCATGATAAAAAAGTCAAAGGCGGCAAGATTCGGCTGATTTTACTCAAATCACTAGGCGAGGGGATATTGACCGATGATTTCGATGAGAAGCTATTGATAGAGGTTTTATCCCAATCTAATCCATAAAGCGGTATACTGTTATTATAGATGACTGATATTTATGACTTTTTAGAGATTTCTAGTCTATTGTCTTTTGTATTTATTCATTGTTAGTGTCGATACTTATATTGACAACCTATATTACCAAGGAAATTCTTCATGGCACAATCGCGCGCATCGACATCTCCTGCGAGCCGATCCTATCGTCGCCAAGCGCTTTTATGGCTGATGATGGCGTTGTTACTCGGAGTAGTGACTGCATTGGTTTGGATGTTTAGTCAGACATCTGCCATCGGTGCTCAAATTGAGAATGCGCCGCTGTCAACGCCGCAAGTCACCGCAAATGAGCTCAAACAGCCATTATCCATCGAGTCCTTACATGAGCTTGATACCGATGTACAGCCTATCGACTTTGAGGCAACGGTCCGTGATTTGCGTAATTATCCTGATGAGTTTAAGGATAAGCGTTACTTATCAGCGAACAAAGGTAAGTGGACGGTACAAGTGATGAATGTGGCCGAAAACGACGTCATCGTCAGCTATTTAGAAAGCCGTAAAGATCGTGACAAGTTTGCCTATTTTCGTTATCGTGATGAAAACAATAAAGTACGCTATATGTTGACTTATGGCATTATGAGCAGTCCGCAAGAAGCCGTAGGCGCTGCTAAGCTTATAGACTTTGGGCTACCAGCTGATGTACGAGTATTACCAGAGGAGATCAACCGCTACGTCAGTATTATTGATAACTACGAGCGTCCAGAACCAATAAAAGATCTGAGCAGCAGACGCGCTCGTTCCGTTAAGCTAAAACGTACCCAGCGTGAAGTGCCAGTACGTCAACAGCCAACAACTAATGATAATGATAACGCTGCTACAGAGGATAGTATTTCTGCTGATACTATCAAGCAAAGAGCAGAGCGTAATATGGCAAATGCCCAAAACGATGCAGCTGCAAATAGTCAAAAAGAGAGTATTCGTCAGTCCGAGGATACTTCAGCGACTTTATCTGTCAATGAACAGCGCTCAATTGACTCTGATAATGAAAACATCGCTCAAATACCAAGTAATACCCGTAATACGGACGCTGAAGTCAAAAAACCACCGGTAGTCACCGCGCCGAAACCGCCTATTGATAAGGATACGAGCGCTCCGCCGAAAACGAACAACAACAATAACAATAATGCCACGCCTAAACCGGCTAACACCGCAAATGATGCCGCGAGTAATACAGCAAATAGTAACGACAGCATGAAAGAGCTCATTCAGGAAAGAACGAATTAAGCGGAGCAGCTCACTTTTTTAACTACAAAAACTCATGATAGAGGTAAGCGGAATAGGTCACATAAATAACTAGATTTTTGCTTAAATATTATCTATGATGAGTACCTGCGCTGATTTGTACAATTATCGTAAACTTGCTACTCTTTGTACAAATCAATGCCAGGTATAAACGTTATCTTACTCATGAAAGATAAGATAACGACTCTAGGTATATCGTCAGCTTTATAATAAGTCAGTTATTGTAAGGGATATACCAGCCTTAGTAGCTGTCACCTCAAATGGTTGTTATAACTCAATCATAGCTCTAACCGTCTGGTTATTTGCTATGGCAAAAAATAATTAATTTACTACTTAAGGATAAGTCGTCGATAAGACGAGCGTTGAATTGACGCTCTTATAAAGTCTTGCTTAAATAATTTTAGGCATCTGGTGCAGTTTTAGCCGTTCATCACGGGCTCTATTAATCCGCTTAAATGAATATATTAGCATAAAGTTTAGTAAATTTTATTTTAATTGCATTTTACTTGCAATGCTGCGTTTAATGTTCGCATTGGATACCAAGCGCCCGTTCACCCAAAAGGATAAACCATGTCAATGATCTCCTCGCATAGCCATCTAGCGACTCCAGATGATTTCTCTGATAACTGTGGTTTTGGTTTGATTGCTCACATTGAGGGACAAGCCAGTCACGACTTAGTCAAGACCGCTATTCATAGTCTCAGCTGTATGACCCATCGCGGCGGTGTAGCAGCAGATGGCAAGACTGGCGATGGCTGCGGCTTATTGCTAGCGACGCCAAAAGCGTTTTTTCAAACTATCGCTTCTGAGCAGGAGCTGTCTATCACTGACAACTTTGCTGTCGGCATGGTGTTTACTCATTTAGATAGTGAAAAGGCCGCTCATAGCCAGCAGGTGTTAAACGAAGAGATTACTGCACAAGGGTTAGAAGTAGCTGGCTGGCGCGAAGTACCGTTAGATCTGAGTATCGTCGGTGATATTGGCCGTGAGACGCTGCCTGATTTTAAGCAAGTATTCGTCAATGCTGATGATGATCTAGCTGCAGATGACTTTAACCGTAAGCTGTTTGTCGCTCGCAAAAAAGCCGAGCAGCGTCTGATCGATGATGAATTGTTTTACGTGTGCTCGTTGAGCTGCCAGACGATTATTTATAAAGGTCTGGTCATGCCTTCAGATTTACCAGCCTTTTTCTTAGATTTACAAGATGAGCGCTTGGCGTCACATATCGTGGTTTTCCATCAGCGTTTTTCGACCAATACGTTACCGCGCTGGCCGCTTGCGCAGCCATTCCGCTATCTGGCTCATAATGGTGAGTTAAATACCATTACAGGTAACCGCAATTGGTCTAAAGCTCGCACACCAAAGCTCAAATCAGACAAACTACCGAACCTAAATAAATTGACGCCGCTTGTAAATACCACAGGCTCTGACTCATCAAGCTTAGATAATATGCTTGAAGTACTGATGTCTGGTGGTATGAACTTATTTCATGCGATGTCAATTTTGGTGCCACCAGCATGGCAGAACGTCGATAGCATGGACATGGATTTGCGAGCGTTTTATGAGTTTTACTCGCAGCACATGGAAGCATGGGATGGTCCTGCTGGCCTTGTCATTCAAGATGGCCGTTATGCCGTCTGTATGCTCGATAGAAACGGTCTGCGTCCATCGCGCTGGGTAACGACTAAGAATGGCTATATCACTGTGGCATCGGAAGTAGGGGTTTGGGACTACTCACCACAAGATGTATTGGCAAAAGGTCGAGTTGGCCCAGGTCAAATGCTCGTTATCGATACAGTGACAGGTCAGGTTCTAGATACGACTGCCATTGCAACGTTATTGAAAAATGCACATCCGTACCGCAAATGGCTACGTGAAGAGGCCACCCGTATTCGTGATGACGAGCGCTTAGAAGAAACATTGGCAATGCAAGCTTGCCGCGGTGACAAGCTAAAAGCATTACAAAAAATGTATCACATCACCAATGAAGAGCGTACCGAAATCATTCGACCCAATGCAGAGAATGGCCAAGAGCCAGTAGGCTCGATGGGTGACGATACGCCAATGGCAGTACTGTCACAGCAAATTCGCCATGTCGGTGATTTTTTCCGTCAGCAGTTCGCGCAGGTGACCAACCCGCCAATCGATCCACTACGTGAATCCATTGTGATGTCACTACAAACTTGCCTAGGCGCTGAAACCAATGTGTTTGCGCCATCAGCAAGAGATGCTCATCGTATTATTTTGTCATCACCAGTCTTGTCAGCCAGCAAGATGCAGCAGCTTGAAACGTTGGATGATCCAGCATTCAAGATGGCTCGTATCGATCTGAACTATGACCGTACTCTAGAGCTATCTGATGCTATCGTTGCTATTTGCAAAGAAGTGGCAGATAACATCCGTTCGGGCAATACCTTGATCGTACTGTCTGATAAAGAGATCGATGCAGAAAAAGTGCCTGCCAATGCCATCATGGTCACAGGAGCCGTGCACCATTACCTGATTGCAGAAGGCATCCGTACTGATGCCAACCTAGTCGTTGAGACAGGTCTTGCTCGTGACTCGCATCAAGTGGCTGTATTGATCGGGTTTGGTGCAACTTGTGTATATCCATATCTGGCATATGATGTCATCGATGACTTGGTTGCGACTGGTGAGTTGCTTGGTGACCCAATTCAAGCCCGCGTCAATTTCCGTAAAGGTTTGGATAAAGGCCTGCTAAAAATCTTATCAAAGATGGGTATCTCTACGATTGTATCGTATCGCGGCGCGCAGTTGTTTGAAGCGGTCGGCCTGTCTGAAGAGGTGGTCAATCTGTGCTTTAAAGGCGTACAAAGCCGTATAAAAGGCGCGACTTTTGCTGACTTAGCTGCCGATCAAGCCGTACTTGCTGCCAATGCCTTTAAACGCCGTGCACCGCTCGATCAAGGCGGTTTGCTCAAATTTGTCTTTAATAAAGAGTATCATGCCTTCAATCCTGACGTGATTAACAGCTTACATACGGCGGTACGTACGGGTGATTATGAGAATTACCAGAATTATGCCAACCTCGTAAATAGCCGCCCAGTTGCGACGTTGCGTGACTTGTTACAACTAAAAACTGACAACAGCATCGATGTTAATGAGGTCGAAGACATCTCTGAGATTTTGACGCGCTTTGACTCTGCGGGTATGTCATTAGGCGCTTTATCGCCTGAGGCGCACGAGTCCATAGCGATGGCAATGAACACGATTGGCGGGCGCTCAAACTCAGGTGAGGGCGGCGAAGATCCGGTGCGTTATGGTACCTTGCGTAACTCGAAGATTAAACAAGTTGCCTCTGGTCGTTTTGGCGTAACTCCTGCGTATTTGCGCTCAGCTGAAGTCATGCAGATTAAAGTAGCGCAGGGTGCTAAGCCGGGTGAGGGTGGTCAGCTGCCAGGCGGCAAGGTCAATGCTTTGATTGCGCGTCTGCGTTACTCCGTACCGGGGGTGACGCTAATTTCGCCGCCGCCGCACCATGATATTTATTCTATTGAAGATTTAGCTCAGCTTATCTTTGATCTTAAGCAAGTCAATCCAGATGCTTTGGTCTCGGTAAAGCTCGTTTCTCGTCCAGGCGTTGGTACGATTGCGACGGGCGTTGCCAAAGCTTATGCTGATCTGATTACCATATCAGGCTATGATGGTGGTACCGCGGCATCACCCTTAACGTCTATCCATCATGCCGGCTCGCCGTGGGAGCTGGGCCTGGCTGAGACGCATCAATCTCTACGCGTCAATGGCCTACGTGACAAAGTCCGCATCCAAACCGACGGCGGTCTCAAGACGGGTCTAGATGTGGTCAAAGCCGCTATCTTAGGCGCAGAGAGCTTTGGCTTTGGTACCACGCCGATGATTGCGGTTGGTTGTAAGTACCTACGTATCTGTCATTTAAACAACTGTCCAACAGGCGTTGCTACCCAAAAATCCAAGTTGCGTGATGAGCACTTCATCGGTGAGGCGGAGATGCTCATTAACTTCTTTAAGTTTGTGGCGACTGAAACGCGTGAATGGTTAGCTGTACTGGGTGTTCGCAGTATGGAAGAGCTAGTTGGGCGTACAGATTTGCTTGATATTTTAGAAGGCAATACGGCTAAGCAGCGCCATCTTGATTTGACGCCACTACTATTTAGTCATCCAGCCAGTAGCGGTATGCCGCAGACTTGTCAGGTGGAGCGTAACGAGCCGTTCGATAAAGGCTTGCTCGCTGAGCAGATGATAAGTGATATGATGCTTACCATTCGTCAAGGCACAGGCGGTGACTATAGCTATTATGTCGGTAACTGCGATCGCTCTATCGGTGCGCGTATCTCCGGTGAGATTGCCGAGCATTGGGGCAATCTTGGCATGAGTGATATGCCAATCAAGCTTCGTTTGACGGGGACCGCAGGGCAGAGCTTGGGGGTATGGAATGCAGGCGGTCTGCATATCGAGCTTGAAGGCGATGCCAATGACTATGTCGGTAAAGGCATGGCAGGCGGCGAGATTGTCATTTATCCGCCGAAAGCGTCAAACTTTACGGCACAAGAAACCGCCATCATCGGTAATACCTGTCTATATGGAGCAACGGGCGGTAAGTTATATGCTGCTGGGACCGCAGGTGAGCGTTTTGGTGTTCGTAACTCTGGCGCGCATGCGGTTATCGAAGGCACAGGCGACCATTGCTGTGAATATATGACGGGCGGTATCGTCACGATTCTTGGACGTACGGGTCTTAACTTTGGGGCTGGTATGACGGGTGGTTTTGCTTATGTACTCGACATGGAAGGCGACTTTTTTGATCGTTGCAACCATGAGCTGATCGATCTAAACCGCATCTCTAGCGAGCAGACCGAAGTACATCGTATCTATTTGCAGCAAGTGATTGAAAACCACGTGGCTAAGACCGGCAGCGCTTGGGGACAGACACTCTTGGCAGATTTCGATTATTACGTGCGCAAGTTTTATTTGGTTAAGCCAAAGGCGGCAAGTATTGCCAACTTACTCAATACCACGATGGCAGATCCGCAGTAGCATGAGTAACTTGAGTAGCATGTCAGTAGCGTATCAGAAACGCTGCGCTGTATAAACGCAGCGGCTTTCAGCAGGTCCGTGATGCTGCGATATTCTAAAGACTTAATTCTGTATTGAGAAACTGGTCTTTATCGCTCATCACTACCCACTATCAAAGAGATTATGATTATGGCAAAACGTTTAGAAAATAGTTTTCAGTTTTTGGATATTCCTAGACTTGAACCACTGAAAAAAGATATCGTCACTCGCGCCACAGAGTTTGTAGAGATTTACACGCCTCAAGATACCGAGCTGGTGGCCAATCAAGCGCATCGCTGTCTGGAATGCGGTAACCCTTATTGTGAGTGGAAGTGCCCAGTACATAACTACATTCCTAATTGGCTAAAGCTTGCGACTGAAGGGCAGATCTTTCAAGCGGCTGAATTATGTCATCGTACCAACACTTTACCTGAGGTCTGCGGCCGCGTCTGCCCACAAGATCGCCTATGTGAAGGCGCTTGTACCTTAAATGACGGTTTTGGCGCAGTCACTATCGGTAACGTCGAAAAATATATTAACGATACCGCTTTTGCCTTAGGCTGGCGTCCTGATATGTCTGATGTGGTCTGGACCGATAAAAAAGTTGCGATTATCGGTGCAGGGCCAGCAGGTCTTGGCTGCGCTGACATCTTAGTTAGAAATGGCGTCAAGCCTATCGTCTTTGACAAACGTCCTGAGATTGGCGGGCTACTGACCTTTGGTATTCCTGAGTTCAAAATGGAAAAGGACGTCATGCGCAATCGCCGTACTATCTTTGAAGATATGGGCATTGAATTTCGTCTAAATACCGAAGTCGGCAGTGATATCAGCATCGATGAGCTAGTGAGTGATTATGATGCGGTATTTATGGGCATGGGTACCTATACGTATATGCGCGGTGGTTTCGCTGGCGAAGAGTTAGACGGCGTCTACGATGCGTTAGATTACTTAATTGCCAACGTCAATCGCTGTAACGACTGGGAAAAAGACCCATCTGAATACATTGATCTAAAAGGTAAAAAGGTAGTGGTACTTGGTGGCGGCGATACGGCGATGGACTGTAACCGTACGAGCATTCGCCAAGGTGCCGAGCGCGTCGTCTGCGCTTATCGTCGTGACGAAGAAAACATGCCAGGCTCGCGCCGTGAAGTGGTGAATGCGCGTGAGGAAGGCGTTGAATTCTTGTTTAATCGACAGCCCACAGAGATCATTGGATTGAACGGTAAGGTCAATGGTGTCAAAGTGGTAACCACGCAATTAGGTGCTCCGGATAATCGTGGCCGCCGCCGTCCTGAGCCAGTAGAAAACTCAGAAGAGATCATCGAGTGCGATGCAGTGATTATGGCCTTTGGCTTTCGTCCAAGCCCTGCCGATTGGTTTGAAGGTTATGAGGTTGAGATGGATCTGAACGGTCTGGTGTTGGCACTTGAAGATCAGCCTTATAAATTCCAAACCAGTAACCCCAAAATCTTTGCTGGCGGCGATATGGTACGCGGCTCTGATTTAGTCGTCACCGCGATATGGGAAGGCCGAGAAGCGGCGGAAGGTATCTTAGACTTTTTAGAAGTATAATTACCTCGATTTAGATTCCACGATTTATTAGTGGTTTGTGATGTAAACGTCTTTTGTCTTTTATCAGACAAAAGACATTTTTTTTGAGTGATGCTTGGTAAATAAAGGCTCGACTGCTAGCATGTTTGTGCGTACCCTATATGCTTTATCGTTTACCTCATTTATCCACTAAAACTCGTTTATTCACTAAAAAGAGTAGCCTTGCGTGAAATCAACCTTTTACCAGCGTGTTACTGCTCCATTCATCGAGCCTTACATTCGTTATCAACGTGCAGATGTGTTACATGCTTGTCGTCTGGGAGTGGCTGTCATACTGGCGCTATTAGTCAATAAAGTCACAAACCTGCCGCATGGTGAGTGGACCACCATTACGGTTTTTATTATTTTAGGATTGTTACAGTATCAAGGCGCTATCTATACCAAAGCCAAAGAGCGTGTGCTGGGCACGCTACTAGGTATTGGCACAGCATTAGGGGTGTTGTGGTTCAATCAAAATGCAGGGGCATGGCTATGGATCGATTATGCACTTATCGGTATATTAAGCGGCATTATTGGCTATCTGGCCGTTCGTAAGCTTGGCTACACAGGGCTGCTGACGGGTATTACGATGTTAATGATTGTCTCCGATCTAGGCAATAGTAGTATTGGTCAAGACGGCATTTACCGTGCGCTCAATATCTTGCTAGGGACAGGCGTGGCGGTCGCAGTCACACTCATTTTGCCGCTCAAATCAACGCTGATGTGGCGATTTCTATTGAGTAGCAATCTTGATGCTTGTAGCAGCTTGTATGCAAGCGTTGGCCATCATATTGATACAGCGGACGGAGCGGCGGGCAATACGACCCATAAATCAAATCCAGTGGCTTTTTCAGCTGGAGAAGTACCTGTTGATAGAGCGTTGGTCACCACATTACAACAGATCAATAAGCGCCTACTGGCCGTGCGTCCACATATCGCTGCGACCGCAAGTGAGTCGGGGGTCGAAAAAGAGACACTGGAGACCATTCAACGTACCCATCGCAATATCATTGGCACCATTGATTTGTTATTAAGTGCTGCGCCGCGCTTGGCAAATATTGAAATCGATGAGGAAAACCATGTTTTATTGGTTCATTATCAGCATGAGTTGACGCAAGCGATGCAGCATATGGCTGCGGTGCTACGTAGTCCCAGTGATGAAGTGTTTCGCCCCATTACGCGTATTGCCGTCTCAGAGTATCCAAGCGTGCAGCGTTTAGCGTTTGAGTGGCAGGGATACTTTTGGTTGACCCAAACCTTGCAAACCCAGTTGCAACAGTTGAGCGACTTGTTACAAACGACTAAACCGCAGTGGTTTGCGGCGTCTGGTCTTCGCTATCAGCGCCGTGAGCAAAAGCGTATTGAAGTACAAGGTCATGAGACGGACTTGCATTTATAGATACAGTTGTAAGCGCTGTTTGCTGCACACACATAGCCCATAAAAAAACGCTAACTCTCAAAGCTAGCGTTTTTTTTAGACCTATTTGTTTATTAACGACCGGTTTTTAGCATATCCCAATACTGCTGGTATACTTGCAGCGCCTCGTCACCGACATCCTCTTGGAACTCGGCTTTAGCCAGTACTTCTTTTGATGGGTAAATCGTTGGGTTGTTGCGAATGCTTTCATCCATCAGCTCACGCGCGGCTATGTTAGGTGACGCATAGCCAATCTCTTCGCTGACGATTTTGGCGTTTTCAGGCTGCAAGAGATAATCGATAAACTGATGCGCGGCATCGACGTTTTTGGCGTTCTTTGGAATCACAAAATTATCCATCCACAAAATTGCGCCCTCAGTGGGGTACTTATACACCAAACTGGTGAGACCCTCATCATTGGCCATCACCGCCTCACCATTCCATGTCATTCCTAAGTTGGTTTCGCCCTCGATATAAGGGATACGAGTGGCGTCTGAGTTAAAGGTTTTGACATTTGGCATGATAGTCGTGAGCTTGTCATAAGCGGCCTTAATCTCCTCAGGATTACTGCTATTGCCAGAGTAGCCAAGGGTCAATAGCGCCATACCGAAGACTTCGCGCATATCATTCATCAGCATCACCTGATTTTTGTACTCAGGACGCCATAAATCATCCCAACTATTCACCGTCGCTGGATCAACCACGTCGCCGTTGATCGCAAGACCGGTGCTGCCCCACATATAAGGGATAGAGTATTTATTCTCAGGATCGACTTTAGTATTGGTAAAGGAGGTATCTAGATTGTCAAAGTTGCTCAATTTTGATTGATCAATCTCTTGTAGTAACCCTTCATTAGCCATTTTTTCGACATAATAAGTAGAAGGCACGGCAAGATCATACTGACTTGAATCATCAAGCAGCTTGAGCTTGGCGTACATAGCCTCATTCGAGTCAAACGTGGTGTAATTAACCGAAATACCAGTCTCATCCTCAAAGCCGTCCAAGATCTCTTGCGGCATATATTCTGACCAGTTATAGAGGTTCAACGTCACATCGCTATCGGCTGCATCTTCGACTGCTGCATTATCAGCGTTGCTACAGCTAGCGAGCACCAAAGCGATTGCCGCGCTCAGTAGTACTTTTGGTGCGGCTGTCATAAAAGTGCGCTTAACTGGATGAGTAGCAGGTTTGGCAAAAAGTCCATATAATGATTGGCTCAAATTATATCTCCTAAAGTGAATATAAATCAGTGAAGTCTATTGCTATCTTTATAGTTACTATTTAGCCTGATTTAAAAGCCATTGTCAAAATCCGCTCGCTCTAATAAAGGATGATAACCCAAAAGCCGCTAATCTAATGCGCAGTGTAGAGAATGCTAGGTATGCTATCATTGCTAAAATTTATACCAGCAGCAATAAAACGAGCAGTATTAATCTTTTATAATATAACAAAGGATAAAATCATGACTCAGACGACTATACCCAAACTTCTTACCGATAAAGTCGTGATCATTACGGGGAGTAGTCGCGGCCTAGGTGCCGAGATTGCTCAGCAAATGGCAGCGGCTGGCGCGAAAGTTTGTGTCAACTATCGACAAAGCAAAGACGCCGCTGAACAAGTCGTTGCCAAGATTAAGGACGCGGGCGGACAAGCCTTCGCGTATCAAGCCGATGTCACTGATTTGACCCAAGTGCAAGCAATGGCGCAAGCAGTAATTGAACGTTTTAGCCGTATTGATGTGCTCGTCAACAATGCTCTGCCGCAGTATCAGTTTGACCCTAGCGCTGACAATACTAGCATCGAGACCGTGCAGTGGGCGCATTTTTCTCAGCAAATAGACGGTATCGTCAAAGGCGCAGTCAATACCGTACAAGCGGTGTTGCCGCAGATGAAAGCGCAGCAAATGGGCAAAATTATCAACATCTCCACCAATCTGATCTATAACCCTGTAGTGACTTATTACGACTATACGACCGCCAAATCGGCGCTGGTGGGGCTCACGCGCAATCTAGCTAGCGAGCTTGGTCCGCACGGCATTCGCGTGAACCTATTAGCAGGCGGCCTGTTAAAGACCACCGATGCTAGTAGCCTCACGACTGAGGAAGTCTTTGACTATATCGCCACCACCACGCCGCTGCGTCAGGCCACCTCAGTTGCTAACTTTGCTAACTCTGTACTGCTGATGGCGTCTGATTTGAGCGCCGCTATCACCGGTCAGTCCATCGCCGTCGATGGCGGCTTGACCATGCCTTAGCGCTTGAGGTGGATAAATATAATAATAAAAGCATTAAGATAAGAGAGATAATATGAACAACCAAAAACGCGCAGGAATCATAACGGCTTTAATTGGCCTAGTCGCTTTAATAGTCTTACTTAACGCGAGTACTTCTGCGCCTATTATTAATTGGCCAATGGAAGCTTACTTAGGGACGGTCTTTACGATTGGATGGATGACGGGTGTACCGGACTTTTTGGCTTACATTTTAGCAATTGTGGTTTTCGTGGTTGTCATTGGCGTTTGTTATAAATTGGGCAGTTGGCTTTATGATTTGGTTGTTGGACGAAGTTAAAGCTTCTGAGTAATTTAATATTACTATCATTAATGTAAAGTCACTATTCACTAGATAAAATTCTGTGATGCGCTTATTTTTAAAGGCCTATAGTTATATAGGCCTTTACTTTTGTACCTTAACTCTTTAGCTACTAGTCATTTCAATATTATTTATTACTAATTGTTTCTATATCCCATGAAAATAGTTTGTTTTCATTTCAAAATTATGATTAAATTCAAAACTTTGTTCAGAACTTAGAGTCTTACTAAGTTCTGATACTGGTCAAACATAGGATAGGAATAGTGTTTTATGCAAGAAAATGGCTCACCAAATGGCAATCCGCCAGATAATAATTTTGAGGCAAGCGCGCACAGTTCGCGTATGCAGCGTTTTTTAAAAGGGGTCGAGTGGCTCGGTAATCTATTACCGCATCCTGTTATTTTATTCGTTTGGATGTCAGTGCTGTTATTGCTGCTCTCAGCCGTCATGTCGTACTTTGGCGTATCAGTCATTGACCCAAGACCAGAGGGCACCAGTGGCCGCAGCGCTGACGGCATGATCGAAGTCGTCAACTTATTAAACGGTGAGGGCTTGGCTCGTATCGTCGAAAATCTGGTGACTAATTTTACAGGCTTTGTGCCGCTAGGTACGGTTCTAGTCGCCTTACTCGGTGTCGGTATTGCTGAGCACTCGGGCATGATATCGGCTGCACTGCGAGGTCTGGTCATGAATGCCCCAAAAAAGATGGTGACCTTTACCGTGGTATTCGCCGGTATTATGTCGAACACGGCATCTGAGCTGGGTTATGTAGTACTGATACCACTAGCAGCAGTGATTTTCCACTCATTAGGCAGGCACCCATTAGCTGGTCTAGCCGCAGCATTTGCTGGGGTGTCAGGTGGTTATAGTGCTAACCTATTATTAGGAACAGTGGATCCTTTATTATCAGGGATTACCCAAGAAGCGGCGCGTATCATTGACCCAGCTTATATCGTTGGGGCAGAAGCCAACTGGTACTTTATGATCGCCAGTACCTTTTTGATCAGTGGTTTAGGTTATTTTGTCACCGAAAAAATCGTTGAGCCAAGCTTAGGAGAATACAACCCTAAAGATGCTGATGATGCTTCGGTACTCGAGACGCAAATCGAAAAAGTCTCCGCACTTGAGAAAAAGGGTCTACTATGGGCCGGTATCAGCATGCTCATATTCTGCTTATTGCTAGCATGGACCATCATCCCTGCAGACGGTATCTTACGTAACCCAGAGACGGGTCTAGTATCAGGATCACCATTTCTAAAAGGCATTGTGGTCTTTATCTTCGTGTTTTTTGCGATACCCGGTTATATCTACGGTAAGATTACCGGCAGTATCAAAAATAACCAAGACGTCGTCGACGCCATGAGTAACTCGATGAGCTCACTGAGCATCTATATCGTTTTGGTGTTCTTTGCTGCACAGTTTACCGCCTTCTTTAAATGGTCAAACTTAGGCTCGGTAATGGCGGTATCTGGCGCGACTTTCTTAAGTGATGTTGGCCTAACTGGACCGCTGCTATTGGTTGGTTTTATCCTGATCTGTGGTCTGGTCAACCTTATGCTCGGCTCGGCATCAGCACAGTGGGCAGTGACAGCACCTATCTTTGTACCTATGCTGATGCTCACCGGTTACGCGCCGGAGATGATACAGGCGGCATATCGTATTGGCGACTCAACTACTAACATTATCACGCCGATGATGAGCTACTTTGGTCTTATTTTGGCAGTGGCTATTCGCTATAAAAAGGATACTGGGGTCGGAACCTTAATGGCAATGATGCTACCATACTCGATGGCATTTTTGATTGGTTGGACTATTTTGTTCTCGATTTGGGTATTTGTACTGGGTCTACCTGTTGGGCCTGGCGCAGAGACATTCTATCCTGCTAGATAAGCTGGTTTTATCGTTACGGTAGCAGGATTGGCAATAGCTATCTGTGTAACACTAAAAACCCTTGTCAGGTTATGAACTGACCCCCAAATGTTGGACGGTTTAGTTTATACCAAGGACTGAGTTCTGT
>NZ_JADQAL010000026.1:0-38890 GCF_022129275.1 Psychrobacter sp. Ps3 | reverse complement strand
AGCTGTTATCTTTAACAAGCTTGGTGGTAAATTTATGAATTAAGTCTAATCTTGTATTTTTGATTTTGGCGTGGATTGCTTTAGCGCGGTTTTTATTCTTAGCACGCTGGGCTACTGCTAATTTATTCGCCCACTTTTGCGTTTGCTTAATGGTTAGCTTGTCGCCATTTGATGTGGTAGCAGACTCTGTTAAGCCTAAATCAATACCAACGCTGCCCATACCACTTGCTTGTTTGGGATAGTCTTTAACGGTGATACACGCATACCAACGATTACGGCTATCTTGTACTATCTCTAAGGTGTTAATTTGATATAGGCTTAGGTTGTAACTATCGAATACATCTATGATGAGCTTTTGACCTTTAGAGAGCGATAGCTGAATGGTTGATTTCAGTGCTTTTTTACCGCTTTGCCGTGTGGTTAGGTGTTTGATGGCTGATTTTTTAAAGGGTATCCAGCCTAGGCTTTTGTGTTTGGCATCGGGTCGGTTGGTTCGCCAATTTAGTTTGGCTTTTTTAAATTGCTTACGAGATTTGGCGTGAGTCTCATTGATAGCTTGTAAGGTTTAACTGTGTAATCCTAAATACTCACCGCTACCTTTGGTATACTCACTTAAATCATAGGCACTAAAAAACTTACCGGTACGTTTTAAATGCTCAAAGCACAGCGCATTGACATAGTTCCACACGAAGTTTACTGAACCGCTTAGCTGATTCAGCTCTTTTATGTGCTTGTCCTTAATGCGTAGTTTGAGGGTCTTCATACCTTTAGTATGGCGAGGTTAATTTCAGCTTACAACCCTTTAAACACTACTCACGACAGTGCATGTCGCCTTATACCCACCCCCTGAAATGGTGGTTTTACGGCGATAGGTGATAAAAGCAATAAGCCCTCTAATAGTAAAGGGCTTTCTTATTATAACATTACCGGTATTAAGCACTTAGATAGAAAAAGTAGCTTTAGCTAATCTTACTCACAATCTGCAAAGGCAGATGCTTCATTGCTTGACCAACAATCGACCAAGGCAAACTTGGCACGCAAGCTTCCTCGGCACCAGACTCTATGGCTGCGACGATGGCTTTGGTTCCCGTATCAGCGTCCACTTCAAACGGTAATGGCTTAGCATCCTTGTTAATCTCAGTACGAATATAACCTGGATAAATCGTAGTGACCTTAATCGGTAGCTTAGTGAGCAACATATCGGCGCGAATCCCTTCGGCAAGATGCGCAATACCAGCTTTTGCTGCGCCATAGGTTGTCATATGACCTGGCAGACCGCGCATCGCTGACATGCTCGAGATTACCACTAAATGACCCGCGTTTTGCTTGCGAAATATTTTCATGGCAGCTTCACACTGCGCGAGTGCTGAGATGAAGTTGATCTCAGCGGTACGGCGGTTGATTTTAAACCGGCCTTTACCGATACGGCGGCTATCCCCGACACCAGCATTGACAACGATACGATCTAAATGTCCAAAGTCTGCGGCAAACTCATCAAATACTTTGAATATTGACTCATAGTCGCTGACGTCTAAGATTTTATATTCCACTCGGATATTGGGATAGCTCTGCAACAAATCGACTTTAAGATGCTCTAAACGCTCACCGCGGCGCGCGCAAATCGCTAGATTATAGCCAAGTTTGGCAAATAATCGCGCCATGACCTCCCCAAGACCTGAGCTTGCGCCCGTGACGAGCACAGTTTTGCCTTGTCCGACTTGTGATTTGGTCAGACCATTTAGATAGCGCGCAGGTTGTATCGCACTGGTCGCTTGCGCCCTGCCTTGTTTGACAGTTTTTGTTACTAAGCTCATTAGTTTATTTTGCATAGCATTCTCTTCTCATCAATACCGTACGTTTGCACCGCTTTATGGCTTTAAATAACCAGATATAAAGATATCATAGTATAGTAGCCATGCTTTAGATACTAGATGTAATCTTTTCTTAAGTTCGGATAATCACTATACCTTATACCCTAAACATTCACCATTAGCGCCAAGTAACAAAGCGCTCGCCTTCGGCAAACAAATGGCTGTATTCATTCAAGGACAATAACCGTGCCGTCTCTCCTCGTAAGGTAAGAGCGGTCACCCCCGTATTGATTAACCGCTTATTGAGCTGATAGGCCGTTTGACTGTCCTGCTCAAGTAACTGCGCGGTAATCGCAGCGATTACCCCGCCCGAGGTAAATACCAACACTGTCGTATCCTCAGCGGCTCTATTATCTTTAGCAGCTGTATTTAATGAGTTGGCTTTATCGCGTATTTGCGCGAGCGCGCGCTGTGTACGCTCATTGAACTGTGTCCAGCTCTCAATATAGTCATCATCATACTCGCCGCCATGCCAGCGCTGCATCGCTTGATCAAATAGCTCAGCCAAACGCAGCTTAGGCACGTCAGCTTTTGCGATCTCCATGGCTATAGCCGCTTGGTTTGCAAAGGCTGGGTTAGACTTGGTCAATACATCTTGATGATTAAACTCGTTGAATTCAGCAATCAAACGATCATCAGATAAGTCAGCCGGAGCATTGGCAGGTGAATGACTCTGTTTTTGTTCAGCTACAGTCTCTTGATAGCTCGCTAAAAAATGGCGGGCAGAGTCCTGCTGACGCATCAAGTGACCACTGAAGACTGCATCGATACGGCGCTGCGTATGAGCATAATGAGCGCCAAGCATACGCGCCTGCGTAATCCCTAACTCTGACAACTCATCGTAGTTTTTTTTGCCAAAAGAGGCCTGACCGTGCCGAGCCAAAAGTATGGTAATCATAATCCTACTACCTAATAGTTATATTATTTTAAGAGTGTATTAACGAAAGAAATTTTAGCGCCATCACTCATCAACTGACTTTGACGTCGATTCAAAATAACCTTTAGGTAAGATGCTTTTGACTAGCTTTTGTACCGGCTCTGGCAATTGCTCTATCGCGGCTTTATCCACTCCTTTTTCCTCTAAGCGCGGCTGCACGTGAGTCATAAATAGTGTCTCGCCTTCATACTGCGCGATAAGCTTCAGGCACTTTGCGTTTAACACATGAACGATGAGCCAAAAGTTCTTAAAGGCGGGGTTTTTGGTTTGTTTATTATAGTAGCGATAGTAGATTTGCTGCACGATACCGGCTAAGCGAAATAATCCAAACACTTCATAAAAGGTCCAGTTATCAATCTCAAGGCCCGTTTTATTTAAGTAGTATTCGACGACTTCATCGCGAGTCATCATCCCTTTTAGATGAGTTGGCTGACGGCGCGACTGCTGCATAATGATGTTGTCATCAGCTTCAATCCAGTACGCCAAAGCGCTGCCTAAGTCCATTAAGGGGTCACCCAGGGTCGCCATCTCCCAATCAAGCACTCCAATGACTTCGGTGGGGTTATCAGCCGCCAAAATTACATTATCAAAACGCCAGTCATTATGAATAATGCAGGTCTTGCTATCTTTTGGTGTGTGCTTATTGAGCCATTGACGCACGATACCAAAGCTCGGTACGTTTGGCGTTTTTGCTTTCACATAGCGCTTATCCCAGCCGGTCACTTGGCGTTCACAGTAGCCCTCACCGCGGCCTAAATTAACTAGATCAGCATGCTCGGTATAGTCTACCTGATGCAGCTCGATTAACGCATCTATTACGTTAGTACACAGCTCACGGGTTTGCGCGGGATCAAAATCTATCTCTTTTGGCAAATTGGCACGCGGAATAATGCCTTCCATGCGCTCCATCACATAGAAGTCTGCCCCGATAATGTTATCGTCAGTACATAGCGCAACCATTTTGGGGACATAAGGATAAGCGTCTTTTAGCGCTTTTTGTACCGTGTATTCGCGTACCATATCATGAGCGGACTTGGCTTTGGTGCCTTTAGGCGGACGGCGCAGAATCAGATCTTGATTGTCATACTCTAAACGATAAGTCCAGTTCGACGCGCCCCCTGAAAATTGAGTAACGGTAGGTTCGCCTTGAATGTCGACGCCTTGGTCTCGTAACCAGCTGCTAATCGCTTGCGCATCCAGCTCCTCGCCTTCTCGCACTTCGCCGCCTTTGTCTAGTACCGCGTTTAGTTCTGGCTGCTGGTCGCTCTTAGCACTATCTTCGGTATTTGGTTTATCAGTTGCCATACAATGTTCCTTATTGTTTGTGTACTGCTTGTTTGTGTGTTGCCATTTTTGAATATTCAACAGACCTTAGTGAAAAATTCACTACCAAAATCTTGATAGTGAATGTTAAGGGATAATATTCGCTAAAGTAAGGGGCATTAGGGTCAATGCTATGGCCTAAATGACCCATTAGCACTTAGACCCTATTTGTAGCTCGCCTCTTGTTTAGCAGACTATCATTTCGCGAGCTTCTTATTTAGACGATTTTGCAGGACGGCGAAAGCCTTGACGCTTTAGCTCTAATTTTGCAATCATCGTTTTATGTACCTCGTCCGGACCGTCCGCTAAACGCAACACCCGAGCTTGAGCATAGAACCCTGGCAACATAGTATCTTGGCAAACGCCCATGCCACCATGGATCTGAATCGCCATATCAGCCACTTCTTGTAATACAGTAGGCGCGACCACTTTAATCGCTGAGATTTCAGTTAACGCCGCTTTGGTACCTTGGCTGTCCATTTTTTGCGCGGCATATAACGTCAATAAACGCGCTTGATCGATCTTGATACGCGCCTCGGCGACACGCTCTAAGTTACCCCCTAGCTGTAAGATTGGCTTACCAAAACCAACACGGCTCATACCGCGGTGAATCGCAAGCTCTAACGACTTCTCGGCGGCACCAATACAGCGCATACAGTGATGAATACGCCCAGGTCCTAAGCGGCCTTGCGCAATCTCAAAACCCATACCAGGTCCACCGATAAAATTAGTAACTGGCACCCGTACATTATCGAAGCTGATTTCACCATGACCATGCGGCGCGTCATAATCACCGAATACTTTAAGCATTCGCTTGATGTTAACCCCTTTAGTGTCTACAGGAACTAGCACCATAGAATGCTGCTGGTGGCGATCTTTATTTTCATCAGGCGTGTATGCCATGACAATCAGTAAATCGACGGCTGGATCGCCAAGACCGGATGACCACCATTTGCTACCATTAATGACGATCTCATCACCATCGACGACAGCGGTCGCCTCCATGTTGGTTGCATCACTAGAAGCAACATCAGGCTCAGTCATACAAAACACGGAACGCGTCTTGCCTTCTAGTAAAGGGGTGAGCCACTTATCCTGCTGATCAGTACTACCATAGCGCCATAGCAGCTCCATATTACCGCTATCAGGAGCATTACAGTTAAAGACATGCGGCGCTAATAAACTACGGCCCGTAAGCTCTGCAATTGGAGCATAATCAGTCACTGACAAGCCTGCGCCAAGCTCATCATCGGGTAGAAACAAGTTCCAAAGACCGGCCTCACGAGCTTGCTTACGTAAGTCATCGTACGCGGCTGGCCACTGCCAGTTCTTCCAATTACCATCTGGGTTCATCTTATGGCACTCTTGCCAAAACTCATCCTCAATCGGCTCAATCTTAGTGGCAATAAAATCTTTGACTTTGGCATGCATGTCTTGACCGTGCTCAGTAGCGGTAAACATCAATGTATCATTGGACATAACTGACTTCCTTCTCATTATTAATGATTAACCTCTCATGGCTAATCTCTTACGGTGTACGTACGTGTACTGTTTTTCACTTCCCCTATTTATAACATAGCTCCAAATTTTAAACAGCAAAAAAGGCGCGACTGTTTAGGCACGCCTTTTACAAAACATCAACAGTGAAATAGTATATACCTAAATTTATTAGGGATTTCTAAAGTTCTTTCTATACTAACTAATGAATAACACTAAAAAATATTGTTCCACTATCAATTAGCTTATCTCAACTCATTCAGCTTTTACTCATTTATATTAAAAGAATACACTTACTTTAGAATATTCAAGCGGCTATTAAGATCAAAACGGGCAAGAGCGTCTGGTAGTTTATCCACTGCCATAGTGATCGTCGCCTCAGCGGCTTGTGATAAGCCTAACTTCTCTGCTAGAGTTGGCTTTTGACGCGAATGTAGCGCATAAACCTCATTATCTTCCATAAGCTGTAAGATATAGCTATCTGAGGTTTGCAGCTTATCGACGAGGTTGAGCTTTACTGCATCTTCGCCATACCAATGCTCACCATTAGCGACTTTATCCAGATCAAGCTCAGAGCGATAAGTACTGACGAAATGCTTAAACAGATCATGCGTTTGCTCAAGCTCTTGCTGGTATTTAGCGCGATCTTCATCATCGTTTTCACCGAATACTGTCACCGTGCGCTTGTAGTCACCAGCGGTAAACATCTCATAATCAACGTCGTTTTTTTTCAGTAGTTTATTGAAGTTCGGTAATTGTGAGACCACACCGATAGAGCCGATCACCGCAAAAGGCGCGGCGATAATGTTATCAGCGACACAAGCCATCATATAGCCGCCACTGGCTGCGATTTTATCGACACAAACGGTGAGTTTAAGGCCCGCGTCTTTGAGACGCACTAACTGCGCCGCTGCAAGGCCATAACTATGCACCATACCACCACCTGACTCTAAACGGATGATAACTTCATCACCCTTATTAGCAGTACTGATCAGGGTGCTAATCTCTTCGCGCAGATGCTTAACGGCCGAGGCTTTAATGTCACCGTCAAAATCTAGGACAAATACTTGCTGACTGGCCTCTTTGTTTTTATCTTTCTTCTTGCTTTTAGATTTCACTTTTAGCGCTTGCTTGGCTTTTTTCGCCATGCTCTTTTTGAGCTGCTTAAGCGCAGCTTTGCCTTGAGTCGCTTCCATCAAGTCTTCGCGGCGCTGCTGCTGAGTCTTATTTAAATGCATGACTTTAAGCTCGACAGGGTTTTTTGGCGGGTGAAATAGCATATCAAGTCTTCCTTAGGGTTACATTCAGAGGTTTAGGGTAATAATTCTAGTTGCGATAGCTGAAATTATTTTAAGATGCAGCTGATATGCGCTCGCTGCGCGCTATTTTCAAGCGTCATGGTTATAAATCATAATAGATAAACCAATTATTACACTCGTAAGCTTGTCATGCCTTTATGAGCGAGCGCAGTTAATAAGCATAGTTGTATAACACCCGTACTTTAGGCATAATATGCGTTTAAAATAAATTTTATACAGCCGACGCGCAGACTATCCGTCTTTATAGCGCTGACTGGCTGTTTTTTGCAATTGACTATCTTAATAATAAATATCGTTTAAGAGCCTCACTGGTATTTTTAAACGGCTATTCTTTGAATCGGGCACATAACTGGATAACCTTGACTATGACTGACAGCACTATGAAACCTAGTACTATTACGCAAAAAGACCTCGCCGTACACAGTGGCTATCGCGACGAATACTGCGGTGCTGTGACCGAAGACTTATTAGAGCAGACGATCACTATCGTCGGCTGGATACATCGCCGCCGCGATCATGGTGGGGTGATCTTCTTAGATATGCGTGATCGTGCTGGCATCTTGCAGGTGGTAGTCGACCCAGATACGCCTGAAGCTTTCGCTACCGCTGATGCTGCACGCCCTGAGTATGTGCTGAAAATTACCGGCCGCGTCCGTCGTCGTTACGAAGGCACTGAAAATAAAAATATGACTAGCGGTCAAGTCGAGTTATTAGGCAAAGAGATTGAAGTCTTAGCCAAGTCAGAAACTCCGCCTTTCCCGCTTAATGACGAGAACATGACCGTCTCTGAAGACTTACGCCTCAAGTACCGCTACCTCGATATGCGTCGCCCTGAGATGCAAGAACGTATGGTGTTCCGTGCCAAAGCCACCTCAGCGATTCGCCGCTACCTTGATGATCATGGCTTCTTAGACGTTGAGACGCCTATCTTGACTCGCGCAACGCCAGAGGGCGCACGCGACTATCTAGTGCCTTCGCGTACTCGTCCGGGTAACTTTTTTGCGCTACCGCAGTCGCCACAGCTCTTTAAGCAGCTATTGATGGTGTCAGGTTTTGATCGTTATTATCAGATCGCTAAGTGCTTTCGTGACGAAGATCTGCGCGCTGATCGTCAGCCTGAATTTACCCAAGTCGATATTGAGACCTCTTTTTTAAATGAAGAAGAGATCATGAGCATCAATGAAGGTTTGATCAAAAACCTATTCAAAACGATGATGGATGTTGAGCTTGCTGACTTCCCGCGTATGACTTATGCAGAGGCTATGCGTGACTACGCTTCTGATAAGCCTGATCTGCGTATTCCGCTAAAGCTCATCGATGTCGCTGACTTAATGAAAGACGTTGACTTCAAGGTCTTTGCTGGTCCCGCCAACGATCCAAAAGGTCGCGTTGCCGCGCTGCGTATTCCTAATGGCGCCTCCTTAAGCCGTAAGCAAATCGATGAATACACTAAGTTTGTTGGCATCTATGGTGCGCGCGGTTTGGCTTATATTAAGGTCAATGACGCAAGCAACATTAACAACGGTGTGGATAAAGAGTCAGGTCTACAATCACCTATCATCAAAAACATGACTGACGATGTGCTAGCTCGCCTTGTTGAGCGCACTGAGGCCGAAGATGGCGATATCATCTTCTTCGGTGCCGACAAAGCCAGTATCGTCAACGATGCTATGGGCGCGCTACGCCAGAAAATTGGCCTTGATATGGATATGACCACTTGCGAGTGGGCACCGCTTTGGGTCACTGACTTCCCAATGTTTGAAGAGACGGATGACGGGCAATGGACCTCTATGCACCATCCGTTTACGAAACCAAAAGGTTCAGTAGAAGAGCTCAAAAACAACCCAGAGTCTGCGCTCTCTATCGCTTATGACATGGTACTAAACGGTACTGAGATTGGCGGTGGTAGCCTACGTATCAACACCCTTGAGATGCAGCAAGCGGTCTTTGAAGCGCTAGGTATCGACGCGATTGAGGCTGAAGAGAAATTCAGCTTCCTACTTGACGCACTAAAATTCGGTGCGCCGCCGCATGGTGGTCTTGCCTTTGGTTTGGATCGCTTAATTATGCTAATGGTCGGTGCAAGCTCTATCCGTGATGTCATCGCCTTCCCAAAAACCAAGACTGCTGAAGATCCATTGACTCAAGCTCCAGCTCCTGTTGAGGGTAAGCAATTACGTGATCTTGGTATCCGTCTGCGTGAAAAAGCTCAAGCAGATACCACTAAGCCTGCTCAGTAGCTGATCTGGTAATGAGTATCTCTTATTACTGCGATTCATTATGAATCCGTATCAGATCTTCAAATACGTGCCTTTATCTGTATTGCAGATGCTGGCACGTATTACTGCTAGGATAATGATGCGCCTGCCAAACTTGAGTATCGTTCGTACGATCAAGATCAATATGGCACTCATCGAACCTGCCCTAACGGCTAAGCAAAAAAAGACCGTTATCAAAGATATCGTCCGTCATCAGTGTCTAAGTAGCGTCGAGTCTATCAAGAGTTGGGCGATGCCGCCTGAATGGAGCATTGAGCAGATACGAGAGGTGCATAACCAAGAGATCTTAATAGAAGGCTTAGCCAATCCCAACGGCATGCTTGCTATCGTTCCTCATCTTGGTACTTGGGAGATGATGAACGCTTGGCTCAATCAATTCGGCTCGCCAACGATTATGTACAAGCCGGTCAAAGACAAACTTACTGGTGATTTTATCCTAAAGGGTCGTGCGCGTCTTAACGCTACCTTAGTGCCTACTGATAGTAGCGGTGTCAAAGCAGTGTTTAAAACGCTTAAACGAGGCGGTTTTAGTATTATCTTACCCGACCATGTTCCTGAGCCTTCAGGCGGCGTGGTTGTGCCTTTTTTTGGCGTTAAGACTTTGACTAGTACCCTCGCCCCTAAACTTGCTAGCAAAACCAAGTGCGCCCTAGTCGGTCTGTCTTGTATTCGCCGTGATGATAATCGTGGATTTGATATTTACTGCTATAAGATCGATGATCCAGCGCTGTATGATCGCAACACAGAAGTCGCGACTCATGCCCTGAATATTGCCATGCAAGAGATGATTGAAGATCAATGTAGCCATTATATGTGGGGCTATCGCCGCTTTAAACGCATCCCTAATCTTGGCAATCCTTATCGCGCTGATCGTAGCAAGCTACAAGCCTTTCTAAAATCGGCTAAGGATAAAAGATATAAGACTTAATTGCGCTATCTTTTATAGTAGACTCAATATAGCGGTATCAAATATAGCATCTTCTAAGCTTCATGTTTTCATCTTATTAAAAAGAGTCAATTATGACATCTGACTTCGTTAACCATACTCTAAAAGACCAAGACTCTGCCCACCTAGCAGAGTCACGCTATATCATCTGTATGAAATGGGGCGATAAGTACGGTCCTGAGTATGTCAATCGTCTCTATAATATGGTCAGTCGCCATCTGACACTGGACTTTCAGATGGTTTGCTTGACGGATGATAGTACAGGTATTAATGAGGCGGTACAGTGCTACCCGATACCTGAGCTGGATCTACCTGCGGGACCTGAACGCGGCTGGAAAAAACTCACCACCTTTAAGCCTGAGCTGTATGATCTAAAAGGCGTGGCGCTATTTTTAGATATCGACATCGTTATTGTCGATAATATCGACAGCTTTTTTACTTATAAGGCGGAGTTTGATGACAGCGTGGTTATCATCCGTGACTGGAAAAAACCTTGGCGCATGATTGGTAACAGCTCCGTCTATCGCTTTAATATTGGCATGGGTACTTATCCTGACTTGCTTAGTAATTTTGAGCGTAATTTTGACACCATTCGCACGCAAGTACGCCATGAGCAGGCTTATCTATCCAACTATTTGCGCGAGCATCATCATTTAGAGTATTGGCCCAAAGACTGGTGCGTCAGCTTTAAATACCAATGTATGGCAAAGCCGCCCTTTAACTTTATCAAAGCACCTACTCTGCCTAATGGCGCTAAAATCGTTATCTTCCATGGCGAAATCAATCCGCCAGATGCCATTAAAGGCGGCGGCGGCAAATGGTATCGGCGTGTCTTGCCGAGTCCTTGGCTGCAAGAGCATTGGCAGTGAATCTATGAGAAAAGCCATGAGAGCAGAGAATAAAAAGCAAATAGACGTTGTTATCGCTTGGGTGGACGGTGATGATGCACAGCTCAAAGCAAAAAGAGCGCGCTATCAAAAAACCTCTAGCGCTGCCTCTGACGCTACTAGCTCAACCCGCTTTGCCAGTAATGATGAAATCTATTACAACCTTGCTTCTATTTTGAAGTATGTACCTTTTTGTCGTCATATTTATATTGTTAGTGACGGGCAGCAGCCTGAGTTTATAGATGAGTTCGCTAAGCAAGGAATTTGTGCAGGTGATAAGATAAAAATCATCGATCATACAGAGCTTTTTGAGGGTTACGAGCAGTTTTTGCCAACGTTCAATACTCGCTCAATTGAAACAATGCTTTGGCATATAGCGGATGTGTCTGATTATTTTATTTATATGAACGATGATTTTTTCTTTAACCAGTCTGCAACTCTAGAGGATTTTATAGAGAAAGATAAGCTTATCTTGCACGGTCATTGGCGCAACACGGCAGCTTTAAATGCCAAACTTAACTTTCGTAAAACTAAATCCAAACTATTAGGTACGCCTATTCAGCCAAGACATACCATCGCGCAGATGCTCAGTGCAAAAGTGCTTGATATGGATCAGTTTTTTGAGATTCATCATTTTCCTCATATTGTTGATAAAACGATCTTAAAAAACTATCTGCTACAGCACCCACAGCTTTTAGAGACACAAATAAAATATAAATTTAGAGATGTTGCTCAGGTGAACCCTATTACTCTGATGAACCATCTCAAAATACAGAAGAGCCAAGCCCATTTACGAGCTGATATAGCGGTTAATTACTTGAAGAACGAAGATAGCGTTGAGAGTTTTTTATCTAACTTAGATAATAGTGATTATAAGTATGGCTGCATTCAAAGCTTAGACCGTCTTAACTCTGACTCTTATCAGAAGGTTACAGCCGCTATGACAAATAAATTTTCGGCATATCTACCCTCATCGCTACTAACGAGTGCAAACTAACGTCTTAGAGCAACCATATATTGCATCAACTTTAACTTAGAGACCTTGGATACTTTATGAAAATAGCAGTCGTCGGTACCGGCTATGTAGGCTTATCAAATGCTATGCTACTAGCGCAGCATCATGACGTTATCGCTGTCGACATTGTCGCTGAAAAGGTAGAATTGCTAAATAATAAGCAATCCCCTATCGAAGACAAAGATATCGAACACTTCTTGGCAAATAAAAAACTAAATTTCAGTGCAACTCTTGATGCAAAGCAAGCCTATGAAGATGCTGATTTTATTATTATAGCAACGCCTACTGATTATGACCCCAAAACCAACTATTTTAATACCTCAAGCGTCGAAACTGTAATTGAGCAGATACTCACCGTTAATCAAAACGCCCTCATCATTATCAAATCGACCGTACCCGTCGGCTTTACGCTCAGTATTAGAGCGCGCTATGGCACTGAGCGTATTATATTTTCTCCTGAATTTCTAAGAGAAGGCCAAGCTTTGCATGACAACCTTTTCCCTTCTAGAATCATAGTCGGAGAGCAGTCCAAACGTGCCCAGCAGTTTGCAGACCTACTCATCGAAGGCGCGCAAAAAAAGGATGTTCCATTACTATTTACTAAGCCCACTGAAGCTGAGGCAATCAAACTATTTTCTAACACTTATCTAGCTATGCGCGTGGCCTACTTTAATGAGCTTGACACTTATGCACAGACTTTTGGCTTATCTACTAGGCAAATCATCGAAGGGGTGGGCTTAGATCCACGTATCGGCGATCACTATAACAACCCCTCATTTGGCTATGGCGGCTATTGTCTACCAAAAGACACCAAGCAGCTCTTGGCCAATTATGATGAGGTGCCAAGTAATTTAATAAGAGCAATTGTAGACTCTAATCGCACCCGTAAAGACTTTATTGCAGATAAGATCATTCAAAGAAACCCTAAAATCGTTGGTGTTTACCGATTGGTTATGAAAAGTGGGTCTGATAATTTTCGTGCCTCGGCTATTCAAGGCATTATGAAACGTATTAAAGCCAAAGGTATAGAAGTCGTTGTTTATGAGCCAGTACTACAAGAAAAAGAATTTTTTAATTCGCGCGTCATTAAAGATTTGAGTGAGTTTAAAGCGATGAGCGATGTAATCGTTGCTAATCGTTTATCAACTGATATACAGGACGTAGCGGATAAAGTGTTTACTCGAGATCTATTTGGGAGCGACTGATGAAAATACTGGTCACTGGTGCGGCAGGTTTTATTGGTTTTCATTTAATCAAGACGATACTAGAAACAGATCTATCTGCTAGGGATTACTGTATCGTTGGTATTGATAATATCAATGATTATTATGATGTAGATCTAAAAGAAGCGCGGTTGAAAATATTAAGTGAGATATCAGATTCAGAAGTTTTTACGTTTATTAAGTTAGATCTGGCTGATCGTGAAGCCATGTCTGAGCTTTTTTCCACCTATCAATTTGATACGGTTGTTAATTTAGGTGCCCAAGCAGGTGTGCGTTACTCTATCGAAAATCCAAATGCCTATATCGACTCAAACGTGGTTGGTTTTGTTAACATACTTGAAGGCTGTCGTCACCACGATATTAAGCACTTAATCTACGCAAGCTCTAGCTCTGTTTATGGTATGAATATAAAGCAGCCATTTACCACTGCTGATTGTGTTGATTTTCCTATCAGCCTATATGCCGCTACCAAAAAATCGAACGAGCTTATGGCACATAGCTATAGCCATTTATATAATATTCCTACGACAGGGCTGCGCTTTTTTACCGTTTATGGTCCTTACGGTCGACCTGATATGGCATATTTTTCGTTCACAAAGAAAATTCTAGCTGGCGAGCCAATTAATGTATTTAATAATGGTGATATGCAGCGTGACTTTACCTACATTGATGATATCGTCAATGGCATTATTCGTATAATTAATAAAGCGCCTTCGCCCCAGCATTCTACTATTACGACTGCAGCTGCTCCCTACAAGATTTACAACATTGGCAACAATCAGCCTGTCACTTTGCGCCGTTTTATTACTGCCATTGAAGACGCTTGTGGCAAAAAAGCGCAAGAAAATTTACTGCCCATGCAAGCAGGCGACGTACCGATTACTTACGCCGACATAGATGAATTGGTAGAGGACATTGGCTTCAAGCCTGAAACCAGTATCGAAGAAGGTATCAAACAATTTGTCGATTGGTATAGACAATATTATTCAGTTTAAACAAATAACAACGATCTTTAAGGCTTATATCATAGAGATTAAGGCGCTAATATCTTTATATATTTTTAAAGGATTTTGATAACATGGCTACACCTTCAAGTTGGCAGAGAAAATTGATATTGATCTTTCGAAGCGAAAAAAGATTGAATGCGGGTAAGATTATCAAAACCTATAATGATAGAAGCTTTGATGAGATGAAAGCAACAACCATTACTGAATCAATGTGTGATATTGAAGCGTTAACCAATGAGCGTAAAAGCACAGATTTAGAGAACCATTTGAACAACTTGAAATACAAATCGCTTGGTGAGTCTGAGCTCTGCTTTTATCACAACACGCTTATTATACTAATGCGCCGTAAGTACAAAATAGATAAAACATTCGCTGAATTTGAAAGACTATGGGAAGCAGAGAGCGACTATTTATTGACACATCTGTCGTTGCGCTGGATTGTCTCTGCTTGCGATACGTTTATTGATCATTCAAACAATACTCATAGAGCAGCTATTTTGATGAATGTCGTAACTCTAATGAATACTTTACGTACTTATGAAACCAAAAACTTTCTGCAGTTATCCACTAATGCTGAATCTATGCCATTGCTAACTGAAAAAACCGATATGCTTTATGCTGGTGACTTGCCTCTGTACGATGGTCTTACTTATTTTCGTATCGGCACCGATGATAGCTTGAGAAATATGCGAAAACGCTATAATAAATTTCAGAAAGTTGATAAATTGGCCACGACCATGTTACTGGCAGTGTTTGAAAAACTGCAGAATAATGACAGTGCTTTTGCTACTCTACGGCAGTTGCACAGAGATGATTGGTCTAAATGGTGGTTGGATTAGTCTATCTCGTATATTACTACACAACTACACCCTACACCTTTTATCAAGGCTGCAACCGAGTAATGTCTAACCATTAGTTCTCATAAAATCTATATATTGTTGAGCAATATTAATTGGTGATAACTCTTTGTCAAACGAGGACTGATATGTATCAGCCTTCTCCATTGCTTCATCCATCTTCTTAGCTAATGTATCAATATCTCCCACAGGGACGAGGTTGTGTGGTGGTAACAACTCACTTGGACCCGATGGGCAGTCTGTACTGATAACAGGTGTCCCTAAAGCCAGTGATTCAGCAATAACCCGTCCAAATCCCTCAAAGACTGATGACAAAACCATAAACTGTGCTTTTTGGATATAAGGATATGGATTTTTTTGAAAACCTAAAAAATGTACACGGTTATCCAAACCTAAAGAAGTAACCAGCTCTTTCATTGACGCTAGCAATACACCTTCACCCAATAATAGAAGTGGCAATGTTTTCCGAGTCTTTGCATAACTTCTAATCAATACTTCATGAGCTTTTTGAGTCTTAAAACTACCAACGTGAATAATGTAACTGTCAAACTCTGGCTCAAACTCTGATGCCAATTGCACAATCTGTCTTTGGTCAATCGGGTTGTATATTGTCGTTGTATTCATCACACCCAATGTAGCTTGAAAGTCTTTTTCGACTCCTTTACTAATACATATACAAGGATGCCGAGAATATATATTGCTTAATCTTTTATCATTTGCTTTTTTGCCTTGGCTTCTAAACAATTCAATTTTTTTAGAAATAGTATTTCTAATTACGTGTGCGATATTGGGCAGACTACTATGGCGCAAGACCATATCGGCTTTATCTAAATTCGCTAGCGTCAATATTGGAGTACCAATCTCTTTAAGCACGTATCTGTCTAATACTTTTGCAAAATACCAGTACCTAAGACTTTTAGTAGGTATAGAGTTATAATCATTTAGGTCTAGTTGATGATAAGTAATATCATCATTAAGCTCATAAGCTACTTTGGATTTGAAGCGTAAAATATGGACATCATAACCTAACTCGTGAAAACCTTGTCCCAGCGTCAAGACCGAACGCTCTGCACCGCCACCTTGCAAGCAGTTAATAACCAATAGCACTTTTTCTTTACTATTCGAATTTTCTTTTTTTTCTGTAGTATTATCAATCATTTATTAAGTATTCTTAAAAATAAATATTTAGACTTAGAGATGTAGCAGCCCAACTGTTTTGCCAGCTAAAGATTTCGGGTAAATTCTACATATTTTTCTGCTATTTTGGCTGGTAGCAGCGCTTCATCGAATGGCGCATGAAACGCTTGCGGATTACTCATCGCTTGCTGCATTTTTGCGGCAATGGCATCAACATTGCCCATCGGCATTAAGTTATGTTCTGGTAGTAATTCACTTGGGCCTGACGGACAGTTAGTACTGATAACAGGAGTACCTAGCACGAGAGCTTCGGCAATGACCAGAGCAAACCCTTCCCAGTCAGAGGTCAATATCTTAAACTGCGCATTTTTGATATAAGGAAAGGGATTATCACGAAATCCTAAAAATATTACTTTGTCTTCTAGGCTTAACTCTGTTACCAGTCGCTCTGTTTCACTTCTATGCTTCCCTTGACCCAAGAGCAGTAAAGGCATAGATTGATCTGTTTTTGCATAAGCATTTACCAATACATCATGACGCTTGGCATCTTTGAAACTACCGACATGAATAATATAGTTCTGGTAGTCAGGGACAAAAGCATTGGCTTGTTGTTGAATACTGTTTTTATCAATTGGATTGTGAATGGCGGTGGTTGGCGTAATATGACCAAAGCTTTTGATAAAGTCTTTTTGAGCGCCTTCACTGACGCACACACAAGGATGCTTGGCATATATATCTATCATTCTTTGCTTTAACTGCTCAGCGTCGTGATTTTTATTAAATTTATAGAGTAGTGATACTGTGTTATGAATAATATAAGTGATATTAGGCAGTTTACTATTACTTAAAATGCTATCGGCACGATCTAGGTTGGACAGTATGATGTCAGGCTGACCGATATTTTTCGACACGTATTTATCAACAGCACGTGCAAAAATATGGTCACGTCTTTGTGCCCCTGGTATCAGTTTATACGGCTTAAACTTAAGTACATGGTAGTTAAGATTCGGACTTAAGTCATACTGTACTAACGGCTTAAATCTTAGAATATGTACTTCATAGCCCAATTCATAAAACCCTTGCCCCAATGTTAATACGACACGTTCCGCACCGCCGCCTTGTAGACAATTAATAACGAGTAACACTGTTTTTTTATGCTGCTTCATACACGATAACCTATGGAGTAAGTTTTCACCTTCTTAAAAAGGCTTATCATTGCTTCATTAAAAAACTAGCGTTTAAATAGCTTCGAAAAAAATGATTTAGAAGCGTGTGGACGAGTCACCTTATTACCGGTATAACCTTCTTGAGATTTTTTAGGAAAATGACCGAAAGGTTCCACCCTATAACTGTCTAAATCGTATCCAGCAGCAAGTGCTTCGTCATAATATTCATCAAAAACCTCAGATAAATCCTGCCTCGGGTGCGACATTATTTCACCGTCAAACCAGTGCTCGATACCTTCTTCACTGACTCTAGGTAATGAATATTTATGACTGAACTGCGTACCCATATCTGAATAATGCAAAATCCTAATATCTTCTAACGCTAAGTTTTCGCCATCTATACAGTTGTAACTATCCTGATAAGGCTCAATGAGCTGATTATTATCTTTGAATACAGCCATCATTTCTTTATGGCTTTTGGGATCTTTCCTGAGTTTTTTAATTGGTAGGACAATGTTTTTTGCCGCCTTGCAATCCCATACGCATGTACACAACCGAGTCATATCCGCATTAGTCTTAGCAGCTACAACAGACTGTCCTTCAATAGGATGGTGCCACAGCTTTGCCAAATCATCTAAAATAATGACATCAGCGTCCATGTAGATGGCACGACCAGAGTGTTGACAGTACTCTGGAATTGCCCAGCGAAAGCCTGAAAAAGGCGTTGACCATTTAGTGGTATTCCAACCCTCTCCAGTCTCAGGATTAGAATACCAATAGCTATTAGGATCACGTGACAGCTGCATCCATACTATCTCAACGGGTACACTGGTATGTTTATGAATACTATAATCTAATACCATCATCTGCTCTAGATCACAGTTATTTGGGTCGCAACCAACAAAGACTTTAATACTATCTTCTGTATTCATAATTTTATCCGTTCACTGACTAATATTTATATTTGCTAATGCAATGCGATAATACTCAAATATATAATGGGACCTATTCTTTCCAGTACTTTTCGATCCACCCTACTGGCAAGATAAAATGACGCAAGTGACGTAGCGGTCTTTTTAGATTTTGGGGTTCAGTTAATCTTTTTAAGTGATCTTTGGCATTGTTAGCAGCATTTTTATTGTATCTACCTTCGATCGCATGTGTCGGATATAAGTCGCCAGGGAAAATAACAATTCGAGCACCTTTAGGAATCTTTGGCTCTTTGATATAGTTAAATGGGAACGGTTGACGACATTTGCGTCTAAAATGCGCAACCCACTTTTTCGGAAATAACTTAACCCCGCCTGGGGCGTTACGCGTCACAAAGCGCTGCTCAAAACGATACTCATCAGCGATGCCTTGCGGATCGGCTTTGAATTTTTCTTGTAGTGAGACAAGCGACCCTACCTGAAAGCGGAAGCAAGAAGTCTGGCCGAGGCGCTCTAGCGGGTTACTCGGGTTATAAGACAAAATAACATCGTCCGGCTCGCCATACTCAAAGAAAGGATCGAGGCTATCTACTATAATCACATCCAAATCTACAAATAATACTGTTCCTGTCAAATCACCTAACTTCTCACCCCACAAACGTGATTTTGGCCACTTGCCAAGTGTGTTGGTTGGCATGGTGACATCTAATGGTGGCAATTCTTGACATTCGATTTCTGGACGTACATCGGTGGTGTCATCGGTAAAACAGACGAAACGAAACGGTGGCGTGATGTTACGCGATACCATGCCATACAATTTATTGGCGTAATCAGCCCCGTACTTTGTACCCCATTTAATACAAATAATTTGTTTGATATTTTTATTATCTGCTGTACTAGAATCTATTGGCATGGACTGCTCACTTTAATCTTAAGAATAAATATGATGGCTATATTAGCATAAAAAAAAGGCTGAACAATTATGTTCAGCCTTTTTGGTCTTTAAACTAACGACTTTATTAGTCAATAAAGCTTAACCAATCCATATACTGCTCATTACGGCCATGTACCACATCGAAGTACAAGCTTTGCAGCTTTTCCGTCAATGGACCACGGCCCCCATTACCGATGGTACGATCATCGTATTCGCGGATAGGTGTCACTTCAGCAGCGGTGCCTGTCATAAAGATCTCATCTGCTAAGTAGAACTCATCACGAGTGATGCGGCGCTCAACGACTTTGATACCCAAATCTTCAGCAAACTGAATGATCGTGCGACGAGTGATACCGTCAAGCGCGCCGCCGCCCAGATCTGGCGTATGTAGCACACCGTCTTTGACCAAAAACAAGTTCTCGCCAGCGCCTTGGCAGACATACCCTTGTGGGTCCATTAGGATGGCTTCGTCATAACCGTTACGGGTAACTTCTTGGTTGGCCATGATAGAGACGGGATAGTTGCTCGAGGCTTTGGCCTTACACATGGTCACGTTGGTCATGTGATGGGTAAATGACGAGGTTTTGACACGGATACCGTTTTTGATACCCTCTTCACCAAGATATGCGCCCCAGTGCCAAGCAGCAACCATGGCATTAATGCTATTGTCACGTGAAGACAGGCCAAGCTTTTCTGCACCGACCCAAATAAGCGGACGAATATAAGCTTCTGCTAAGTTATTTTGCTTGACCACATCTTTATGTGCTTGCTCTAGCGTGGTCGCATCAAAAGGCACATCCATTTGGAAGATTTTGGCAGAGCCTAATAGACGTTCAGTATGCTCTTTTAGACGAAATATAGCAGTACGATTGTCAGCGGTTTGATAAGCGCGTACGCCTTCAAACACTGCCATGCCATAGTGTAGGCTGTGGGTCAGTACGTGTACACTGGCATCAGGCTGCTCAATGATTTCACCATTCATCCAAAGCTTGCCTTCTTGTGTTGCCATATTCATGTCAGAGTCCTTATGTTAGTGCGATTGACTAACTTTTTTTGTAGAAGTAAGTGTTTTAAGTACAAATTGAGCTGATTATATCACCGGCAGCCTTGGCGAATAAAACTTTTTATTTTAGCAGCCGATAGCTTTTGTTTATGGGACATTATAGCCCCATACAGCCTTTGTAACGCTACTGCTTGTAGTCTGTACTTATGGTTATGAGTTATCTTCGTTTTCAGTGACTCCCATCAAGCGCTGCCACTGGTCTTGTACGAGCGCTCTTGTTTCAAGCCATAACGATTCATCCACTAGCAAAGACTGTTCAGCAAGCGCTAATTGATGAGTGGAGGCGCGGATGCGTAAATAGGCGTCTGTCAAGTCCTGACAGACGGAGTGCTCCCAAATGCCAAGCTTCGCCATCTCCTCAAAGATACGCACATTGTCGCTCCATTTAGTCAAGCTTGGGTAGTCATGCGCATAGGCCAGCACAGCAAACTGAGCTAAAAACTCAATATCAACAATGCCGCCTGCGTCCTGCTTTAGATCAAATTTACCAGCTTTCTTTTTTTGACGACTTGTCCCAAGATGACGCTGCATTTTTAGGCGCATTCGCGTCACCTCCAAGCGCACTTCATCAAGGGTACGCGGCAGCGATAACACTTCGCGGCGTATCTCAACAAACCGCGCGGTCACGCGCTTATCCCCGCAGATAGCACGCGCACGCACTAGCGCTTGATGCTCCCATGCCCAAGCTTTGTCGCGCTGATAGGTTTCAAACGCATGACAAGAAACGATCATCATGCCCGCATTGCCCGAAGGACGCAAGCGCATATCAATCTCATAAGCACGCCCATCACGGGTTTGGGTATTGAGATAGGTCATAAGCTTTTGCGCAAGCCTTGCGGCAAATTTCATGCCGCTGACTGACTTCTCGCCGGTCGTCATGCCTTGCTCTTTTATCTTATGCAAGAACACCAAGTCCAAATCAGAAGAATAAGACAATTCAAGCCCGCCAAGCTTACCATAGCCAATAATAGCAAAACCGCAATCGGCCTCCGTTACCGGATCGCCATTTTGAGCGATTGGATAACCATAGCGCTTAACCAGCTCAGCAAAAGCGCGCTCAAGTGCCGCTTCTAATACCACCTCTGCAATATAAGTCAGCGAGTCTGAGACTTTCATAATCGGTCTTTCGGCCAACACGTCGCTTGCCGCTACTGCTAATACTTGATTCTTTTTAAATAAGCGCAGGACACTAAGTAACTCCTCTTCATCACTTGGCTCAACGCGAAGCAAACGCTGACGCAAGATATCTCGTAGCTCAAGCTTGTCTGGCAGGTGACGATAGCGCTGCTGCAAAAAAGTATCTAGTAGCACCGGATAGCGCGCCAACTCACCGGCTATCCAAGGACTAGCTGATAGCATTGGTATTAGCTCAACAGTCGCATTGGGGTTCTCTGCAATCATAACCAAGTAAATAGAGCGCCGACTAATCGCCTCTAGCAAGGTAATCAGTCGCGGTAAGGCGCTATTCGCCAACTGCTGCTGTTCATGATGGGCAAGCAAAGCGTGAATAATCACCGGATAAGCGTCGTCTAACCTCTCACGCGCCTCATCGCTTAGATTCGCTATCATTTTAGAATCCCAAAACGCTTGCAACTGTGCGCGGTTTTCTTCGCTGAGTATCGTATCTAACTGGGTGAGTTGTTCGTCAAGATCGGTTGGCGGCGGCAGGCTGTCATCTTGCGTAGGCATTTGCCGTTCGGTCACCATCCGCTCAAAAGGGAGATTGACCGTTTCTCGATGGGCGTTTAGCGTCGTGAGTAACGCTGACCAATCTGCAAACCCTAAAGTAATAGCTAGGTTGTGTTGCCACTGCTCATCATGAGGCAAGCGCTGTGTTTGCTGATCATTAATGGCCTGCAGACCATGCTCAAGGCGCCGCAAAAAGCGGTAGGCGGCTTGCAACTGCTTATAGGTGTCCGGCTCTAAATACTCAAGCTCGCACAGAGCCTGCATTGCCTGCAAACAAGACTTGACTTGTAACTGCGGATGGCGACCACCGTAAATCAACTGAAACGCCTGTACGATAAACTCAATATCTCGAATACCGCCAGCACCGAGTTTGATGTTATCTAAATCCTCACGCTGCGCCACTTGATTTTGAATCAAGGACTTCATTTCACGCAGCGCTGAGAAGGCACTATAATCTACGTAATAGCGAAACACAAAGGGCTTAATTAGCGCTTGTAGCTGATTATAAAATTCTGGTGATACTTCTCCGATTACCCGCGCTTTGAGCCAAGCAAAACGCTCCCAAGCGCGGCCATGATTGGCAAAGTATTTTTGCAGTGCAGACAAATGAATCGCCAGATCACTACCATCACCCCAAGGGCGCAGGCGCATATCTACCCGAAAGACAAAACCATCAGCAGTATTATTATCCAGCAGTTTGATAATCCCTTGTCCTAAGCGCGTCATAAAGCGCTTGTTATCGATGCTGCGCGTGCCCTTAGACTTATCACCATCAGTCATGCCGCGGGCTTGATGGACAAAGATAAGGTCGATATCACTAGACAAATTAAGCTCATGAGCGCCTAACTTCCCCATAGCCATAATAGCCATGTCATCCGTTTTTAGCTCGCCTTGCTCATTAATAAAGGTAGGCTTGCCATATTTAACAATCAATTGCTCATAGGTGTAGTCTTTAGCAAATAAGATACAGCCATCAGCAAACTCAGAGAGCTCATCGGTGAGCTGTTCAAGTGAGATAATACTCAGCGCATCTTGCCAGATCCAGCGCATCATCAGCAGCATACGTAGATGGCGCAGACCGCTCATGACTTTGGGCTCATCAGCGGTTTGATAGTTCTCATCTAAGGTATAATCTTGAATAAGATCGTCGATTTGTTGACGCGTTAAGGTTTGCTCTAGAGGATAGCTACGTAGAAAGGTTTGGCAGGATATCGTCCTACTCTCCCACACCTGATAAGCAAACTCACTCGCGGTTTGCAAGACTTGCAGCTGCTCAGCAGTGGGTTGATAACTTGCCACGCTCGGTGTAGTGGAGGACATCTCTGTTGACACAGATAGCATATAACTCGTTTCCTAGTAACATAGGTAGTAGTGAATTTTCAGCTTTATGTTAGCATAAACAAACTGACTTTAAAGACTCTCATCACTAAGCCTATCTTAAAAAAGAGATAAAATACTAGCGTCTATTGAACTAAAAGTCGACCATACCTTATACTTTGCAAAACTTTGTGATACTACATTTATGACTACCAAGACTACCCTACTGATTACTAAAGACCCTAGCCATCCGCTAGCTTATGTAGCGCTGCGTTACGCCAAAGCTTTACTTAACGAGACTGATGAAAATAAAAAGCCGGCCTTGCAGTTGTTTTTTTATGCAGATAGCGCTCATCTAGCCAATCGTTTGCGCTGGCAATCTGCCGATCAGCTCGATTTGACTCAACAGTGGCAAGCGCTCGCCCGTAAGCATGAGTTAGCTTTGCCGGTTTGTGTTAGTACGGCGCTGAGTCGCGGCGTCAGTGATAGTGAAAACAGTGCCCGTCATCAGCTAACCGGTGATAATTTAGCTGACGGCTTTACGCTAGTTGGACTTAGCGAGCTGGCTATGATGCTACAAGATGACAATCGCCTAATTGCTTTTTAAGGACTAATGATGAAGTTATTAATTCAACTGCGTACAGCGACTGAGATGGCAAGCTATGAAGGCTGCGCTTTGGCATTAACCTTGGCAACTTTTGGCCATGAGGTACAGCTGTATTTGGATGCGCCAGTGTTTGGCTTATTGATGCAGCCCAAAGCACGCTTGCATGGCATGATCCAGTCGCTCGAATTATACGATATGCCGCCGGCTTGGTTGCCAGAAGATGTATTTAGTGGTTGGCTGACAGGTGTACTGCCTGATGACTTAGCCGGTCAGTTAACCTTAGTGCCTGAGGTGATTAATATTGACGACTTTCAGCAGGTTTTAAGTTTTTAAAATATTCAAAACACTTTCTCTTTTTGAGTAAATTCTAGACACTTCAAGCTTAAATCAGAGACTTCAAGCTTAAAGACCTTATTGATTACATACCTATTAAGCTAACTGCTAACGCCCTATTTTTGGACTCTTTTATTATGGCGACTTTATACCAATTACATAGCACGATGGACAACCTTAGACGCAGTACCGATCAGCTCGCCCTCACTTGGCGCCATGGTGACAGCCTGATGTTATTAGGTAGCACTGCCGCCTTTATCGATTGGCTTACCGCTTATCTAAAAGAAAATGAGATAACAGGCATTGCTAATATTTACGCCTTGAGCGCAGACCTCTCGCAGCTTGATGAGGCTACTACTACAAAGCTCAAGCTGAACAATAAAGTCGACGCCGTATTGAGCGATACAGAGTGGGTCAAACTTACCCAAGACAGCACATTTGATAACGTGGTGACTATTGCCTTATGACTCAGACTGACAGCGCCTCCTCAATCACCACTATGTCGCTAGACCAAGACGGTCATCTTTGCGATCACACCCTTTGGACGCCAGAGGTCGCCCAGCAGCTCGCCGACACTCTAGACGTCAGCCTAAACGCTGAGCACTTGCAAATCTTGCAACAAGTACGCGCGTTTTTTAATAAATTTAATCACGCGCCGGCCACTCGCCCTTTAATCAAATGGCTACAAAAGACCTTGCCTGAACATGATATTAGCAATCAAAAGTTGCAACAGATTTTTAATACCGGCCTAGTCGCTCGTCATGTTAATCGGCTAGCAGGTTTACCCAAGCCGCCGAATTGTCTGTAATAGCGGTTATAACAGCTGACTTATTCTGTCTTAATATACTGGGCGCTTAATGAGTTTAACGACTGCTATTCTTTAGGGTCATAAGCGCTTAGAGTCTCATAGCCTGTACTGCGGCCAGTGTCTCCAAAAAACCCCTGCTGTCGCCATACCTCATACAGACATATCGCCACACTGTTGGCTAGATTTAAGCTGCGCGAGTCCGGCAGCATCGGTAGTCGCAGCCAATTATCTGCACCTATATCTTCTCGTATATCATCCGCTAGCCCTGATGTCTCAGAGCCAAAAACCAGGGCAACATTAGGTGTCTTTGCGCTATTATCTCCTTGACCAAAATCATACTCATAAAGTGGATGACTTAGCTTCGTGGTCAATGCAGTGATAATATGGCACTCTGCCGTCGTTAACGCTTTTTTGGTAGCTGCCCAATCTGCGTGTACTTGTAGATGAGCATACTCATGATAATCAAGTCCTGCGCGGCGAAGTTTCTTATCTTCAAGCTCAAACCCTAAAGGTTTGACTAGGTGCAACTGTGCGCCGCTATTGGCACATAACCGAATGATATTACCGGTATTGCTCGGCATCTTTGGGGCGACAAGCACAATATGAATGGTCATAAGCGTTCCATAGGAAAGTAATTAAATATTTTAGACTCTAATTTAAGTCATACATGAAAAGCCATGCAAAGTCAGACACGATAATTGTTTATAACTAGTGGCGATGTAACCCTATTTAACGTCATCGTAATTACAAGTTACAGATTATGGCTAATACTTACACTTTGATACTTTGCATGCATTTCAACTTTTATTATGATGGCTCTATCGGATGACAAGGCGATAGATAGAACTTCTTAAAGAGATCCGCTTTTAGAAGAAGTTGTTTTTTTATGAGGTTTATTCACCGTTTTGTCCAATCTTGATAGGTGATTATAAAGCACCGTGGTTATAGCATTTAAGTGTTTAAAACCATTTATATTATCCAAAAACCAAATTATCTTGAGGAAATTACTATGAAAAAATTAGTTATCGCATCTTTGACAGCTATGTTTGTACTAACTGGTTGCAACACTTTTAAAGGTCTTGGCCAAGACGTTGAAAGCGCAGGCAACGCTGTAACTGACGGCGCACAAGACGTTCAAAACAAAATCTAAGCTCAATAAGTAGATTTTGTATTAAAAAGGCTTATCATTTAGTTGATAAGTCTTTTTTTATGTCTGCAGCTTTGATCATAGCTATCAGACGCTATAAAAACGCGTGCAATATTTGATTAAGATAGCGCCGACCTAATGCTGTCGTTTGCAGTTTTTTAGTCGACTCAGTTAACAAGCCTTTAGCTACTAACCTCTCTACCGAATCAGCGATGTCCTTATAACTCATTCCTGTACGCGCCTCAAATAACTGCCATGTTACCCCATCATGTAGTCTGAGCGCATTGAGCATAAACTCGCTCACTAATTCATCGCTAGCAATAGCGCTCCAACCGACCATCTTCGGTGCCGGCATCGTTGCAATGTTGTTCTGTCTATTTGAATTTTCGTTATTTGCATGATTGTCATTTGGCTGGTTTTTATAGTTCAGATAATCCTTAGGTAAGCGTGATTTGCTGTAGCGATAGATGGGAGCCGTGTCGTTCTCCGGTTCTAGTGAAGTATTATCTATTGACGATACCAAAGTACTTATCTTCTTTTTAGTATCATTCTCGGCTGTAAGCAGATCAATACTGACCTTACCATGCGCCCCTGCCCCAATCGCAAGATAGTCGCCAAACTGCCAATAGTTGAGATTATGACGGCAAGGCGTATCTAGCCTGCCGGCCCAAGCAGACACTTCATAGTTGCTATAGCCTAGACTTTGTAATAACGCGCCTCCCGCCTCTTCAATATCAGCTAAATTATCCTCATCCGGTAAAACAGGCTGATTACGATAAAACACTGTATTAGGCTCAATGGTGAGCTGATACCAAGAGATATGAGTAGCGCCCGTGTCATGAGCCAACTGGATATCATGGAGCGCTTCAACTAAGCTTTGCTGCGGCAGTCCATGCATCAGATCGACATTGACTCGTCTGAATCCTGCTTCGCGCGCCGCCTTAATAGCCGTAACGGCTTGCTGCGGATCATGAATACGGCCAAGCGTTGTGAGCTTATCGGCACTGAAGCTTTGTACGCCGATAGAGAGGCGGTTAATACCGACTTGTAGATACTCAGTAAAAGGCGCGTGCTCAAGTGTTCCTGGGTTGGCCTCCATGGTGATTTCGATATCATCGGCAAAATCAAAGTAATGACGTAACCCTTCAAAAAGACGCTGATACTGAGGAATAGGCAACAGTGATGGCGTACCACCACCGATAAAAATGGAGCTCAGCTTGCGCCCTTGCGCTAATGGCTGCTGCAATAGTGCATCGGCGAGCAGTGCATCGACATAGTCCTCGTAGGTCTCAGACATTGATAGCGGGCTATCTGTTGGCAGCTCATGCGAATTAAAATCGCAATAAGGGCATTTTTTGACGCACCAAGGGATATGAATGTAGAGCGCAAGCGGAATAGCCTTGACTGCGATATTCGTCATTTTGGCACCACTAGTCTCTTTTGAGCTATTCGTCTTTTGGGCGTTATCGACCGTATGTAATCTCTGTAATTTATCAGTCAAAAAGATATCCGTTTTAAATGCTGGCCTGGTTAGGCTTAAGAGTATAAATGCAGAGTATAAATACAAATATAAAGGTCGTTAGGATAACCACTCTAATGGTTAAAGAAAAGGGGGTTGATAACAAAACCCTCAATAAATATGCCTACTAATAGCTCAGTATGTTAGGCACAGTTAAGCTCTATATTTATTAAACTCATATCGAACTTGAAAACTCAATAAAAATTAGGATGATGTATGGCTTATTGGCTTATGAAATCGAACCCCAAATACTTCGGTATTGCTGACTTACAGCGTTTAGGCACAGAATGCTGGGACGGAGTACGCAACTACCGCGCCCGCAACTTTATGCGTGATGACATGCGCGTCGGCGATCAAGTGATTTTTTATCATTCAAGCGCTAAGCCCTCTGGTGCCGCGGGTATTATGAGCGTGGTCAGAGCCGGTTATCCAGATCCAAGTCAGTTTCATCCAGAGCATCGCCATTACGACCCGCTAGCGACCGAAGAGCAGCCGCGTTGGTATATGGTTGATCTAAGATTTGAGCAAGCGTTTACAGAGATACTTCCGCTATCAGAGCTGAAGTTCATTCCGGCACTTGATGACTCCTTATTACTCAAAAAAGGCTGCGAGCAATTGACGGTCATACCCCTTGAGCCTAAGCATTGGCAGGCGATTATGAATACGGCTGAGAGTTTAGATATCTTATAACAATTGGCAGTTTGCCCCTATTATACTAAGCGCTTCGACGCGCTTCGACTAACTATGCTTTTGTGATAAAGCCTTTGACGATAATAATAGGTCACTTGGCGATTAAGCTCTAAGTTTTAGATTTGCCTGAAAGCTTATCATTTATGTCTGTTAGCGCTATAATGTAGGTACACTAATATAAGTCCAGAAATTATCAGTACTTGCTCGCGTTGAGATGATACTTTGACTTCAGCGCCAGTTTATCCTTTTTTTTGACCCATCAATTCATCGTTTGGATTGATGGGTTATTTTATTTCAATCAGTTGCGAACTATGCCATCTCTAATATCCTTTAAAGACTTCAAAAGCTATAGCCTACGTTTAGGCGTACTAGCACTCCCTATTTTGATCACTCAGTTTTGCCAAGCGTCGCTAGGAGTAATCGATGCTATCATGGCAGGCCAAGTGTCTGCGCTTGACTTGGCAGCCGTAGCAGTAGGCTCTGGCATTTGGCTGCCTCTGTTCTTACTCGCTACTGGCATCTTGATTGCCACAACGCCACTCATAGGTGAAGCGGTCGGTCAAAATAAGCATAGCGACGTACCAAACATCACGCAGCAGTCTTTATGGACAGCGGCAGCAATTGGTATTATTGGGTTTATTATCGTTAATTTAGCGCCCAATATTCTGCCGATAATGGGCGTTCCTGAGAATATTCAACCGATAGCGTCGCAATATCTATTTGGCGTCTCTTTTGGCTTTCCGGCGCTCGCTGTCTATGCCGTACTTCGTAGCTATTGCGAAGCCTTAGGACGGCCTGAACCGGTGACTATTATTAGTATCATCGGCCTGCTTGCTGATATTCCGCTTAACTACATCTTCATCCATGGTCTCTATGGTATGCCGCAGATGGGCGGTGCAGGCTGCGGGGTCGCGACGGCTATGGTCCTTTGGATCAATGTGTTGTTGCTTGCGGTGTATACCGCATTTACTAAGCGAGCACAATTCGCTAATACTCGCTTTTTTTATGCTTTTAGTGCGCCTAGCCGTGCTCAGATCGCAAAACTCTTAAAGCTGGGTATACCTATTGGGGTTTCTATATTTTTTGAGGCCAGTTTGTTCAGCTTAGGGGCGCTGGTTATTAGTCCGCTTGGCGAGTTGGCAACCGCCTCGCATCAGGTCGCTTTGGCCGTTACCTCTCAGTTATTTATGATTCCTATTTCAGTCGCTATGGCGCTGACTATCATGATCTCTAACCGCTTTGGCGAGAAGAACTTGCTGGCCCTGCGCCATGTACAGGTGACGGGCCTCATTTGGACAGTACTGATTGCATTGACGTCTATGCTTGGCGTTTGGCTATTCCGGCCTCAGTTGGCCGCGGCCTTCACTGACAATCCAGCCGTGCGCGCTCAAGCCATGCATTTATTAATATTTGCCTTAGCTTATCAGCTATTCGATGGCTGGCAGGTCAACGTAGCGGGTATCCTGCGCGGTATGCAAGATACGACTGTGCCGATGTGGGTGACGCTGTTTTGCTATTGGATAGTAGCGTTACCGCTTGGTATTTATTTAGTGCGCTATACCGATACTGGCGCGCAAGGGTTTTGGATGGCGTTGATTACGGGTTTATTTTTAGCTTCTATCTTATTAACGATTCGTTTGCGCTATCAGCAAAGACGCTTAGCTATAGCTTGGTCGCCATAAGCGTGATGAGTTATCTGTTTTGTGATGAGTGGCGACTTTTATGGCTGATATTAAGGTATAACACTTAGGCTATATTGCTATCGCTACTCATTACGTCAATAATATGTAAAAATTTTCAGTTAACAACTGTACATTGATTGCTCATTGCGGCGAAGATAGGTATCATGAGTCATTCTTATTAAATACTTTGTTACACTGTCATTCGATAAGTTTGGATAAACTGAACATTATACTTATTGACTGTCAGCCCCATAAATACAAAATTTCAAACCCGATTCTTTGAACTTAAGCATAAGGCCTTGATAACAATGGATATTGAAAAAATACGCACGCTAATCGCCCTCATGGAAGAAAATGAGCTCGTCAACTTAGAGGTCAGTTCTGATGATGAACATATCAGCTTAACTCGTCACTATGATGCGCCAGCACCAACCATGATGGCTGCGCCAGCCGCTAGCGTAGCCCCTGCAGCTGCTAGTGAAAAACCTGCAGCCAAAGCCGGTAGCGTTGAGACCTCTCCTATGGTTGGGGTGTTCTATGCTGCTCCTAGCCCCAACGATCCACCGTTTGTCAAAGTGGGTCAGCAGGTTCAAGCCGGTGATACTTTAGGTATTATCGAAGCTATGAAAATTATGAACCCTTTAGAAGCCACTCAAAGCGGCGTTATCGCTGAGATTTTGGTCGATAATTCTGAAGTCGTGCAGTTCGGTCAACCCGTTATCCGCTACAAAGCTTAAAACGGCACTAACCCTACTCTAGAACGTCTTCGACAAGGATGACCTCATGATAAAAAAACTGCTCATCGCCAATAGAGGCGAGATTGCCCTACGTATCGTCCGTGCCTGTAAAGCTCTAGGTATCGAGACCGTTGGTGTCTACTCGACCGCTGATGCTAACTTAATGCATTTACGCTTTGTAGATGAGGCCATATGTATCGGCAAACCGAACGCCAATCAGAGCTATCTTGATATCAATACAATATTGACAGCAGCAGAGATCTCAGGCGCTGATGCTATCCATCCAGGCTATGGATTTTTGGCCGAGAGTGCTGAGTTTGCTGAGCGAATAGAAGAAGCAGGTCTTACTTTTGTGGGCCCTAACGCCGATCATATTCGCTTAATGGGCAATAAAGTCTCTGCCATTAATGCGATGAAAAAAGCCGGTGTGCCAACCGTGCCAGGCTCTGTTGGCGCTGTCACGATGCACAATGCTGAAGAGCAAGCGCGCAATATTGGCTTTCCGTTATTGATTAAGGCGGCTGCTGGCGGCGGTGGCCGCGGCATGCGCGTCGTTGAACGCTTCGACGAGTTGGTCGGTCAAGTCCAAGCTGCAAGGCAAGAGGCTGAGCTGTGGTTCGGTGATGACACGGTCTATATGGAGCGCTATCTACAAAACCCGCGTCACGTAGAGGTACAAGTACTGGGCGATGGTAACGGTAATGCTATTCATCTCTATGATCGCGACTGCTCGCTACAGCGCCGTCATCAAAAAGTACTAGAAGAAGCGCCAGCTCCTGATATTCCAGATGATGTCCGTGCGCCTATCCTCCAAGCCTGCGTAAAAGCTTGTGAGCTTGTAAAATACCGCGGCGCCGGTACGTTTGAGTTTTTATTTGAGAATAATGAGTTTTTCTTCATTGAGATGAACACGCGGGTACAAGTTGAGCATCCGGTGACCGAGATGATTACTGGTATCGACGTGGTGGTCGAACAGCTTAAGATTGCAGCAGGCTATGGTCTCTCCTATCGTCAAAGCGAGATTGAGATTCAAGGGAATGCGATTGAGTGCCGCATCAATGCTGAAGATGCTAGAACCTTTGCGCCCTCACCTGGCACCATAACGCAGCTGTACAGCCCTAGCGGCGCTGGCGTGCGCTTTGATTCGCACCTATATCCCGGTTACGAGATTCCAAGCTATTATGACTCCTTAATCGGTAAACTCATCTGCCATGGTCAAACCCGTCAACAAGCCATAGCAAAAACCTTGCACGCGCTAGATGAGCTGATCATCGAGGGGATCAAAACTAACATTCCACTGCATCGTGACGTTATTTTGGCAGATGACAACTTTGTGGAAGAAGCACAAAACATTCACTATCTAGAAAATGAGCTATTACAGTCAGCTGAGAAGTCTTAACCTTCTTTGCAACCTTATAGCTATTGAAAAAAAAAGCCGCTATTTTTATCAATAGCGGCTTTTTTTGGTAATGACTAACCCTAAGGTTTATTAGCGACTGTCATTAACCTCTTAGGGCAATACTTTTTTAAAGTTCATAAAGCACTCTTGGCCCTCAGGATCTGCGCACCACTGCATCTGATTGCCATCATGATTTAAAAAAGCGATAAACGCTTCATTGCTTTGATCCACTTGGTTACCTGAGCAGTCTACTTCATTATTATCATAAATCGTCTTTAGCGCAATGATAGGAAGTCCTGTGTCCATATGCGTGACGATATAACGGCCGTACGTCCATTCATCACCACTCACCGCCCACATCTCATTGTCTTCCCCAAAATGATATATCTCACGGCACTGCTTGGCGTTAGCCGCCGATAGATTCATAGCCAGATCAGCGCCTTGTTTATCGACTGTAGGATTAGGCGTTACGATACGCCGCTCATCTTGCGCTACAATGCCGCCAAGCCTACTATCAGACGTTATATTAGCCTTTTCGCTTTGTTGTACATTGGACATAGTGCGCTCAAAAGTCGCGTCATTACTGCTATCAAGCTCGATCTCCCATTGACCTGCTATAGCTGGACTAATATGAGTGGTAATCATCGCCTGGCTAACTTGCTGACCAGGAGCCGGAAATGTGGACAAGATACCTGCTAGAGTAAATGAAGCAAATGAGAGGGGTTCCATAATTAGCCTTTACTTATTTATTTTCATTGGCGTTTTAATTAAATTGACGTCGTAATGAGCCCCGTTGTTAAACGGTGATTAGCCCTATGGTTAAAACGGTAATGAGTGTTTTAACCTTCAGCGTAAATCTTTAGCGTTAAAAAGACAAGTAACTTTATGCGTCTCACCTTTTTCTAGCCCATCAAACGACATCTCATGACGCATAGATATCGATATGCTCAGTATCCAGATGATTAGTGCTCGACTAGTACTCGAATAGCGAGTATTTAAACACTCAAGTGCATCAAGTCCTTTAACATAAAAAGCGCCACCGCTTACTGGGTGACGCAATAAGTAGTGACGCTGTGAGCTAAGCGCTTTGCAGCTCAGTCTATTCTAGCTGCTAATACAACCTATGCTGCGCTCGTTACTGACGCTTGAGCAAAAGCAGACAAAGCGCCTTTTAGCATGGCAGAGACGGTGCTGCTACAAGTGCCAATTCCTGAATAGACCTCACCATCAACATTGAGCTGGATATAAGCGGCCGCATTGGCATTGGTTTTATTATCGTTACCATTATCAACATGCTGGGTACTAATGGCATGCTCGGCATAGTTGATAATGTGTAATGACTTGCCGGTGTGATGAGCTAAGCCATCAATGAAAGAGGACAGCGGCCCGTTACCATTGCCTTTGATAGTCACAGTTTCGCCATTCATCTGTACTTGACCATCGAAGAAGACCTCACCGCCTGTGTTGCTGACATTATAGTCGAGTAGATCAAAATCCCCTTGCTGCAAATAAGTGCTCTCGAAGGTCTGCAAGATCTCATCATTTTGCAATTCACGAGCCTTCTGTTCTGCTTGGTTTTGTACGACTTTACTAAAGTCAATTTGCATCCAGCGCGGTAAGTTAAAGCCATAATCGCGCTGTAGAATGTATGCCACGCCGCCCTTACCAGACTGGCTATTGATACGCACCACATCTTGATAGCTACGGCCAATATGAGCAGGATCTATCGGTAGATAAGCCACATCCCAGAAGTTTTCGGTTTCATCAGCATGGTTTTCGTTATAATCGAGCGACTTCTTAATCGCGTCCTGATGCGAGCCACTAAAGGCAGTAAAGACAAGCTCGCCTACATACGGATGCCGCGGATGTACTGGCAAGTTCGTACTTTCGGTCGCCACCTGCACAATCTCACTCATGTTACTAAAATCAAGCTCAGGATCTATCCCTTGGCTAAACAAATTCATCGCCATGACCATGACGTCCATATTACCGGTGCGCTCGCCATTGCCAAGTAATGTGCCTTCGATACGATCGGCGCCCGCTAGTACGCCAAGCTCAGCTGCCGCTACCGCGCAGCCCCTATCATTATGCGTATGTAGGCTGACAATCACATGCTCGCGCTGGGCCAAATTGCGGCAGAAGTACTCTACCTGATCGGCAAATACGTTAGGCATAGACGCCTCAACGGTCGCCGGCAAGTTAAAGATAACCTCCTGCCCTTTTTGTGGCTGCCATACTTCGCAAACCGCGTCACAGACTTCTACTGCAAACTCAGTCTCGGTTTGACTGAAACTCTCAGGTGAGTACTGAAACACCCATTCTGTCTCCGGATACTTAGCAGCATAGTCCACTAATAACTGCGCGCCTGCGACGGCAATCTCTTTGATCTCAGCTCGCGATTTGCCATAGACTTTTTCGCGCTGAATACGGCTAGTGGAGTTATAAACGTGAACGATAGCGCGCTTAGCGCCTTTTAACGACTCAAAGGTACGTGCAATTAAGTGCTCTCGCGCTTGTACCAATACTTGTAGCGTGACGTCTTCTGGTACGTGATTTTCTTCAATCAACTGACGAGCAAAATCAAACTCAACTTGCGCAGCAGAAGGAAAGCCGATCTCTATATCTTTAAAACCAACCTCGACTAAGGTCTTAAAAAAACGCATTTTTTGTTCAATCGTCATCGGATCAATCAAGGCTTGGTTACCATCACGCAGATCGACACTGGCCCACATTGGCGCTTTTTCAATCGTTTTACTTGGCCAAGTACGATCCGATAATAGCGGCGCAAAGGCAAAGGGACGATACTTGCGAAAGTCAAAAGCGGCATGCTTAGGTGTAATCTTAGCGGTGCGAGTGGTGGTTGCAGACATAACAGATCCTTAACGGTATAAAAGGTGTCCCTAAAATGAATAGAGTTCGATCGATAGATAAATCATCTGGATAAAGTGTTGACTCAATGAAGAGCAGTTACCCTTATCCTTAATGTTTAGTTGCTTTAACCTTAGCTTTATCATAAAACAAAACCAAAAGTGATGCCATTATAATAACAAGGTTTGTGAAGTGAAATACGGCTTAATTTGATAAATTAATTGTCTATATTAGTGATTAACCTTAATCATTTATTTATAATTGGCTAAAACCTCTAATTTTAAGGTAAATAATGTCTAATACGAATAATAATCCTATGACGCAAAATCATCCACTCAGCTTTCCTCTCGATGAGATTGATAGACATCTATTGCAGTTATTACAGACGGACGCGCGTATCAGCATCACTGAACTGGCTGAGCGTGTCAACCTTTCGGCTACCCCGTGTGCTCGCCGAGTCAAACGCCTAGAAGATAACGGCATCATTACCGGCTACCATACTCAAACTGATGCACACAAATTAGGCTATCCACTGGCGGTGTTTATTGCGATTAGCATGGATCGCCATACCGCTGAGCGCTTTGAGCAATTCGAGCGTAAAATACGAAGCTTTGAGGAGGTGATGAGCTGCAGCATTGTCACCGGCCGTACTGAGGACTACTTAATTAAAGTACGCGTACGGGACATGGCGCATTATGAAGAGTTTTTATTACATAGGCTGAATCGCATCGAAGGCGTAGCGCAAGTTCATACTAGCTTTGAGCTGCGAGAGGTCTTTTGTCGCAGTATTGTATAACTTGCACGCTCTGGCTTTGGCTTACGAGCCTTGGCGTACTTGCTTCATCTGCCGACTAAAGCTTAAGATCAATACCAGTCCAAGCAGCAATCCGGCTCCCGCTACTAGTAATCCAGCATCGAAGTTGTCTTTTGCACCAGCCAAAGCAACAGTCACTAACGGCCCTAAGAACTGCCCTACTGCATACGCCAAAGTTGCTAATCCTATTAATAAATTAGAGTAAGCGGGGTTTATATTTTTTATAATATTTAAGGTCATGGAGACGATACCGACAAAGGTCGCACCTAAAATAGCCGCATTGATATATAAGCCAAACGCACCGGCAAACCATAGCGGCACGAACATCCCTAAAGCCTGCAAGAGCGTCAAACCCATCAAGGTTTTGGTCTCACCAATACGCTTAGCTAGCGCGCCCCATAGCGGGTTAGAGAGCATAGCAAACACCCCAACCACTAACCAAATCAGTAGTCCGGCATGAGTCTGCGTTGGTAGCTGTTTTACCGCCATTACCGGCAGAAAAGTCGCTGAGGTGATATAACCAAACCCTGCCAACACATAGCTCAATGACAATAGCAGAACCGCTTTGGCTTGACCCACCATCGCCTCGTAGAGCGAACGCTTAAAATTGATATACGTCTGTTTTATAGAAGGCTTTTTGTTTAGCGCGTTACCTTGCGAAACACCATCCGGGCGAATAGCGTAGAGCAAAACCAGCAAAGGTAAGCTTGTCAGTCCGGCCACTAGCCAAATACTATAAAAATGCAGATCAAGGCTAAGTAGCCACCAAGTCAAGATGGCTGAGGCGCTAATGCCGACACCGATACCGGCATAATGCACCGTCGATAGTAAGGAGCGTTTATGAGTACTAAAGCTTTGGATAATAAAAGAGGAGCCTAGTATCATGCCGATGCCGCTGGCAATTCCAGCTAATAAACGGATGACATACCAAAGGCTTAAAGGCAAGTTTGGCAAAAACAACAGTAAAGTGGTGATGATACTCAATAAAGTACCGAGTATTAAGGCGCGCCACGTCAAGCGATGCGGCACAAACATCGCTATCAATGAACCAAGAAAATAGCCTATATAATTCACCGATGCCAACCATCCAGCGATCGTTGTGCTCAGTGAAAGCTCGCTCATGATATCAGGCAAGGTTGCGGTAAATAAAAAACGCCCATAACCCATGACCACGGCTAGGCAATAAAGACCTATCCACGCGATAACGGTTTCGTTGGTAATCGAAGGAATCAGGCGGCGCGTTGAGGCCTTTAACATAGCTGGACCAACATTGTACCCAAACGCTTGAAACAAACTTGCGTCATAACAGTGCTCGCTGTGCTCGTTTATTGCAGTTTTTGCTCATAACCCATCGTCCTTGGTTGGTGTCCATACCCTGCTATATTTATATCATTTCAGAGGTCTAGATATAATAGATTCCATATAAAAATGTCGTGGCGCTTTAACTCGTCGCTATCTGCTTTTATTCGCTTATGCTATCAGATCGACCTAACATAGCAACTCTGTGATCGCTAAACATATCCATATCTGGAGCTAAAGTGCGCATAAACCGATCAAAATATAATAACTGCTTAGTCAACAATGCAAAATCTCGCGGAAAGTGAATACCGTGGCGCTTACCGACTTCGACGATCTCTAGCATCATCTTATTGAGCTCATCCGCTTGCTCTTTGGTATTAAAAGGGACACCGCTGGTAAAGGCAATATCTTCTGCCATAATCGTCTGCATCATGCGCTGTAAGTCCGCTGCTAACGAAGAGACATCAACATGATTCTCGCCTTTGGTCATCTCCATATCGATCATACACTGCGCCATCGCCCGATAGTCATTATCCTGCAGCGCCTGCATCATACCCATGCAAGCGCGCCAGCTCTGCGCTTTTAATTTACCGACGATACCAAAGTCTAAAAAGCCAATACGACCATCAGTCAGTAGCATCAGATTGCCCGCGTGCAAATCAGCATGGAAGCTGTTGCAGAGCATTAAGCTTGCAAACCAAGTATTCAAAGTATCTGCCATCACTTGCGCCGGGTCATTACAATACTGGCGCATCGCGCGCTCATCAATCATAGAGACGCCGTGTAATCGGCTCATCGTTAATACGCGCTTGGTAGTCAGCTCATCATAGACGGTTGGCGCAACCACCCGAGTATTACCTGAAACGCTCAAAAACTGCTGAAAATCACGAATGTTTTTGGCTTCCGCGATAAAGTCCGTTTCGGCGAGCATGCGCAAGCGGATCTCATCAATAATAGGCGCGATGCTAGCAAACTTCATCGAGGGCATCAGCAGCTCAAGCAGCTTAGTGACGCCGTGTAGCACGCCCAAATCGGTCTGCATGATCGTCTCAACTCCAGGCTTTTGTACCTTGAGCACCACTTCATCACCGTTATGGAGGCGGGCGACATGCACTTGCGCAATGGAAGCGGAGGCTAATGGCTGCTCTTCAATATCGGCAAAACGCTCCTCTAGTGTGAAGCCATCAACCGCTAGCTCTTCGCGTAATACTTGTGCAACATAACTATAAGGCAATGGCGTGGTCTGATCCAAAAACCCTTGGAAAGCCTCGACGTATTCACGCGGAAACAAGGATGGCGTACTAGCAATAAACTGTCCAATTTTGATATAAGTGGTGCCCAATTGCTCGAAGGTTTCTTTGAGTAGATACGCATCAGGTTTTTCACCTTTCGCCACACGCAGCGCCGATAATCCAGCGACACTTGCGGTCTGACGGATACGGTTGGCGACGTTCAGACTGTGCTTCAATAAATGCGGTCGATATAATTTCATAACGGCTAACTGTCTTAATAAATGATTAAAAAAGGAGTAAATAATAGGGCGTGTTGAACATTCACAAATGCGCACTGCTGATCGCTAAAATAGTTCTAG
>NZ_JADQAL010000025.1:0-39159 GCF_022129275.1 Psychrobacter sp. Ps3 | reverse complement strand
CATTTTTATCTGCAAATCGCCTAAAAAATAGTCTCTGTCAGTGCCATGGTCGAATATTCAACACGCCCTAATCTAACGTCTCGTCTTTACCTGCTAATGTATCATGCCACTGTTTATATTCCGGCATCGCTGTGGCTACCGTTTGCCAAAACTCACGGCTGTGATTAGCATGATGTAGATGACATAACTCATGGACAATGACGTACTCGCAGCACTCTATAGGATAAGCAGGCAAGTATACTGATAGCCAAATACGGCGTGCGCGCGTATTGCAACTGCCCCAACGCGTGTGCATTTTTTTAATACGCGTCTCTGCCGCTTCTGCCCCAACTATTGGCTGCCACTTCTCAAACAGCGCTGGCATAACTTGTAAAAGCTGCTGACGATAAAGCGCGATTTTTTTGTCGTGACTGAGTATAAAGTCCTGCTGCTCGCCCCATAACCATAAAGGTTCAGCGAGTTTAGGTAAACCAGCTTGGGATTGTCGCTGCTGTTTACGTTGGTAATTTTCTAGCACTTGCGGATGGTGCGCTAATGCCCACGCGACACGCTTATCGATAAACTGCGCCATTTGTATGGTGCTTACAGATCCTGGCACAGAGACGGTTAAGAGATTGGGTTTTAGCCGAAAGTTGATGTTTTTAACGCGTTTTTTACTGATTTGCAGCTCAATATTAGCTGCCGCCAAACGCTCGATAGCGCTTTGCAATAAAGGCGTCCTATGTTTATCAATGAGGTTTTGGCTAGGCACGGCGCACTCTCATAAAAGTGCCTGCAAATGATTGTCAAAAGACATTTTGTGCGTCACGCTATCAGTAGTGATAGCAGTGCGATCAGGGGTCAGTAAAGTCGTTATCTGCCCTTGCCCATCGCTGACAATAAAACCGCCTTGCTCGCCTACGCGCACTGACGCGCCTGCACAATCAGGCAAGGGCACTGAGTCTATCAGCTGGCGGGTGGTTAAGTCATAAATAGCCGCGCAGCCGCCGATAGGCGTGGTCACAGAGAGTAGATTACGCTCGCTGTCAACCGCGACGCTAGCGATATACTGATGGAAGCGCTGCCATTGGTTATTCGGCATAAATAAAGGTGCAAAGTCTGCGTCTCCGCGCTGATGCGTCAGCACCAACGGCACATTAATATGCCGCTCGCCTTGAAACTGCACCCCTATCATCACTGTGCCGTCATTATGTATAGCCAGATGACGAATACTCATCTGATTATGCTCAGGGGTGATTTGCTCTAGGAGCTTGCCTGTATGACGATTAAGATAAACCAAAGACGGCTGCATGCTGTCTAGATTTAGCTCCTCGCGCGAGGCCTGCTCAGTTTTGATACCGCCATTAGCGACGATTAAAGTCTCGCCATCAGGATGCATAATCAGCTCATGCGGACCGATACCATGTGAGTCAAATTCGCCCGTTTTTTGATAGCCATTAGCAGCGTTATAAATGCCTATTTTACCCTCTAAGCTGATCGTATCGTTTTCGGTAATATACAGCTGGGCGCCATCCGAACTATAGCAAGCATGACCATAAAAGTGCCGATCGGCAGCGGCTTTGATAGTGTGTTTGACTTGCCCCTTTGCGGTATCTAGCACCCAAAAGCCTTCACTAGGACGGCGACCCATGACGACCACATCGCGCGATTGGGTGTTTTTAGTAGCCATAGGCTGCACCACGATATCGTGCACGCGCTCAGGCATAGTGGTTTGCCAGACGAGTTGCCGATCAGCGTCGATACCGACGACGCCAAAGTCATGATCATTGTCATTGTGCGTGTTTTTGCTATTAGCCAAGCTTACGCTTTTAGGCATTGCTGCCACTCCGCTCACCCAGCAGACTGGGCGCGGTAACATAGTGGTGGTATGACGTTCAGCTAGCGCATTTGCCTTATCCTCAATAATTACCGCTTGCGCGCTATTATCAGGATAATTTTGATAAGCCAACTTTGCTTGCTGATAAGCGTACTGTAGGCGCGGTAGTGGTGCTGATAAATGCATTTTAGCGCTGATGCCAATCACATAGTCTTGCAAACGCGCTTCTGGCTGTCGCTGCTTACGATAATAATGATGCACGCCAACTATCGCCGCTGTCGCAGTCACAGTCGCGGATAGAGTTCTCAAAAAGTCATTAGAAGCCGGATTTGACGTTTTATTTTGCATTACTATTTCTCGTAGTTTTGTAGTCAGCTATCATAAGTCTTTGACTCATTATTTATAAAACGATAAACCCTTAGCTTAACCACCAAAATTCTAGTCTCCGTCGGTGCTATTGAAACCAACACGTATGCCAAGCGTAGGAATCAGTTGGCGTTTGATGACTCGGGTAATCTCTGCCATCTGCTCAAGCAACTTCTGCTGATCGGCCTTGTCCGCTTGGGTTATGTCCTCAGGCATTTGCGCGAGCAATGTCGTGGTCTGCGCCAAGGAAGTCGATAGATTATTACCGACAACGCTCTCTTTTTTACTATTCAAGATGGCGCTGAGTACCGGATCTGTCAGCGCTTTGTTTAAGGTTGCAAGCTTAGCATTAATGATCGCGCGGCTTTGCCCTGCTGTAGCTGCTGGCACGTGACCTTTGGCGGTACCTGTGAGGCCTAAAGGCTGATCAATAGCGCTCGACTTGGTGGTCTCAATCATGGATAGCAACGAGTTAAACCACTGATTGAGGCCTTGATCGCTATTGGCAGTTTTATCGATAGCGAGTAGCTGGACGGCATCACTACGCCAATTATTTTCGATCGCTGTTAGACGATCCGCCAAAGCGCTACTGGCACCAATGATATAAGCGCACTGCGCGGCATCTAAGCTATCATTGGCATACAAGACCTCCTCTAAACCCGGCACACCTTGGACAATAGCGCTTTCATCAGCAAGCTGCGCTTTGGTCAAATTTGGATTGGCCGCTATTAGCTCAGCGACGCCGTCATGCACCAGACCGCGCTCATCAGGATAATAGTTAATATATAGATTGCTCATGCTCTCAGTTGCGGGGCCAAAGTTAATCATCTCGGCACTGGCCCATGCTTGCGCTAATACGAGCCATTGATTGCGCAGCTCTTGTAGCTCAATACCACTGACAGGCGCTTGCTGGCAGTGTTTTTTCGCTAACTTATGCAAGCTTGCACTGTGTTGAGCGGCGTCCGCGTAAGCGGGAATGATCAGATCATCGGCGACATGAGTGAGGTAGGTTTCTTCGGTCTCCGCGCTAATCTCTACAGGGGTAATGTCAGCTGAAGCGCTAGCAGCTGCACCGGTTGTCTCTGTTGTCGCGCTATTTTCTTCGACCACTTTTGGGCGGTCGTTGTCAGTGGCGGGCTTGTCATCGGCGGGTTTGACGCAGCTGATAAGTATGCCTGCACTCAATGCCGATAATGCCATCACTAATAAAGGATTGGTGTTATTTTTCATATTTTTCTCGGTATATTTAGACTGTACTGACTATAACGACTTTAAAAAAGCGTTAAGCTCAGCTCGGCCTTGTTTATCAAGTTTTAGCACTGTTTGTTGTTGACTCTGCGCTTCGCCGCCATGCCAGAGCACCGCTTCCATCAGCGTGCGCGCCCGTCCATCATGCAAAAACGTCGCTTGCGGATCGACCGTTTGCGCAAGGCCTATGCCCCAGAGCGCAGGCGTGCGCCACTGATAAGAGTTGGCTAGGAACTCAACTTGCGCATCCTTTGGCGGCAAGGTGCCGGCGATCGTTCGATCGGCAAGATCATCGCCCATGTCATGCAAGAGCAAATCGGTATAAGGATAAATCACTTGTCCATGCTGCTCAAGATGATCATCGTCCGTTTTTGGTAGCTCATATCTGGGCGTATGACAACTTTGACAGCCGATCTCATAAAAGCGTTTTTTACCCGCTAGTACTAGCTCACTATCAGCATCACGGCGATGCGGCACAGCTAAGTTGCGAGTATAAAACTCCACAAATCTGGCAACCTCATCGCTGACTTCGACAGGCGACTTGCCATCCCCTTGATCATCAGCGCCAGTGGTTGCGTTAAGACAAGCGGTTTGTAACGGCGTGCAAGACTCATTAGGACGAATCCTTGAGGTCAGCCCCATATCTTCATTAAAGGCGCTCTGATTTTGGGTTAAGAGCTTCGTTTGCCCCGCTTTCCAGCCAAAGCGGCCCAGTGCCGTTTTGCCCTTTTGTGGATCCATAACCCAATTAAAGGTACCGCGAATACCATCGTTATTTCTATCCTCACTATCGGCTTGTTTTTTGATATCGGCATCAGGGATTTGCTCAAGCAAGCCAAGCCCTATCATCGGCAAAGCTACCCTTGGTGACACCATAAGCTCATCATCAAAATCACCGTAGCCTGGATGGGTCAATTCAAAAGTTGGCGCACGTAGCGTTTCGATATGACCATCAGCAAAGGTTACTGGTTTATCCGTCCAAGTCACGGTGACTTGCGCCTCAGCCGGCACGCCTTGAATACCGCGATCTTGCAGCTGACCGCCGTACATCGGATGCACAATTTTTTCGATTAAGGAGTTACCCAGCTGCTGGCGCTCTTCATCAGTTGTCGCTGGCATAGCGAGACGAATCAATAGGCTATCGGCATCATCTTCGCTAGTCATCGGCGCGTGACCACGGCCATCTTTGACATGGCAGGACTGACAAGCGGCAACGTTGAATAACGCGCCAAGACCATCGCGGCTATCGGTGCTAGCGGGCGCGACTACCCAAGGCTGCTTAAAAAAAGCATTCCCAATAAAAAAGTCGCCTTTACGCGAGGCCGTCAAGTTAGAAGACGGTTTTGAGTAGCTCTCGCTACTGGTAATGGTGATACCGGTGTCGCCGCCCTGCTTAATCTCTTGCGGATCAAAGGTCGCTAAAGTCTGCATCGGCACGCCTGCCAACTGCTCTATGGTTTGCGTGCGCTCGGCAGATAGCGCTGAGTCTGATATGGTCTCTTTTTCTGAAACAGTCTCTTCGTCCGAGATATTTTCTGCTGGCTGGCAAGCTACTAAGGCCAGAGCCGATAGCAAGCTTAACGCTAGCTTTGAGGTAGCTGTATCAAAGAGTGCAGGATTAAGTTTTAGTAGCTTAGTGGATAAGGAGCTGACACTCATAAAGTGACCTTATTTCCTAATGGGTTATTCGTAGGAAGGGTTGTGGCATAAGATACTGAATACAAAACGCTTTTTAAGCAGGGGATATATCTAAATAAAAACACGTTGCCAAACTCAGTTGACAACGTGCCTGTTGTATCAACGCTTAGATAGCGCTACCAATAGCTTTATCATGACAGCAACCATGTCAGTATAGCAAAATCAAGCGCTTACCAAAATTGCTCTTATCAAGACATACTGACTTAGCAAATATGCTGCAGAGTTTTGATTCTAAGCTTTGATGCTAAGCTTTGATAATAAGTTTTGATGCTAAAACTGCGAGCCTGCATCAGCATCTAAGTTATCAATGCCCACCGCTTTGGCCGCGCTCTCGATACCAGCGGTCAGCTCTTGTAAGCTATTGATGCTATTTTCGATCCAACTGCGGCGCTTGTTTTGCTCTTCAGCGGTGATGCCGTGTTTGGCTGCTTGACCGACGGTCGCTATCATCTGATCGACTTTAATGCCTTCGTTTTCGCCTTTTTCAACGACCACATTGAAGGCATCTTCTACGCGTTTAAAGTCAGCAGTGAGCTTATCAGCTTCGGCCGTGTGACCTTTATCAATGAGATACTGCTTGACACCATAGCCGCCTACTGATTTACCATCGACGGTTTTGTAAGTACCATTAAACACATTTTGGATACCGCGCGCATTATTAGCATAACTTAAATGAGTCAAGTCACTAAAGCACTCATGCTCATCTTCGGTGGAGCCGGTGACAAAGGCCACTTGCATACGCTCAGAGGCCAGCTCACCCAAGGCAAGGCTGCCCATCTGATACATGATCTGACGCAGTGCATTATCACCGCGGCGCTCAAGTAAGTCACTACGTAAAGTATTTTCGCTCGCAGGCTGCCACTCGGCTTCCATCGCGCTCAAATCATCGACTAACAATTGAGTTGCCGCTTTTAGATACTCACCACGGCGCTCACATATACTCGCATCGGTATTAACCGTATCACCGCTAGTACATTCGCCCTCAGTAGTCAAATAGTCGCTAACAGGACGATTGCCTGCGCCTTCAGAGACGCCATTAGTATCTTGACCCCAAAGCAGAAACTCAATGGCATGATAGCCCGTCGTCACATTGGCCTCGCTACCGCCAATCTCGCTCATTTCAGCCAATAGATCAGGGCTAATTGCGCTGGTATCTTGTTGAATACTGCCGACTGCAATGCTATCGCTATTGATAATATTATCTTGGCTATTGTACTCGCCTTGATAATCATCGCCGACGTAATCAATGAGCGCCTCATCAAGTGGCCAAGCATTGACTTGCCCTTCCCAGCCATCGACGCTAGCTATTTCACGCTCATCATTTGCGCTGACAAAACCCTCATCAAAGCGGAAGATTTCAGTCTGCGAATACGGCTGACGCGCTGCTTTATATGCCGCTTTTGCTGCCTCAAGATTCGCCTCAGTAGGCGCCTCGACATACGTGTTGACGGCATTTTGTAAATCTTTTGCAGTCTCAAGCGAGTCTTTATAAGCGGCGTGCGCCATATCTGCATAGCTGACTAGTAGCCTATCAATTCCCGCTTGCTCTGCCGCTGATCCTGCATTGGTAGTCTCAGTTTGCGTGGTTTGTGTCTCAGCCGCTACGGCTTCCTCATCGGTCTGCTTGGTACAGCCTGATAGCAGCAATAAACCCGCTAGAGCCGCTGCTAAAGTCGTGGGCAGGATTCTACGGTTCGGCGCGGTATTGATAGTCATGGGCATCCTTAGTAAGACCTTATATATAAAATAGTAGTGTTTACGAATTATATTGTTATTGATAACTATTATCAACTATAAATTAAGCCGATTTTAATTCACTTTTACGCAGCTTTTATATCAAATTTATGTCCGTTAGAAGTTTTTTTAAACAAAAAAAAGCCAGCGTAAGCTGACTTTTAATTATTGATTAGACGATATAAACCAGTTATAACCTTATGTTATGGCTTAGTTGACACTCTGTGGAGAGTTGATAGTTAACTCAACACGGCGGTTTTGCTGACGGCCATAATCTGTGTTGTTGTCAGCGACTGGACGCGATTCACCGTAAGCGACGACGTTAATACGGTTAGAGGCTACACCGCGAGCGCTCAAATAGTTCGCTACTGAATAAGCGCGATCTCTTGACAGACCCATGTTATAAGAAGCAGCACCGCGACTATCAGTATGACCAGCGATATTTACCGTTGTTTTATTGTACTGATTCATAGTAGAAGCCAGCTTATCAAGCGTAGGCTTGAATGAAGGGCTTAAGGTCGCATCATCAAAACCGAAAGTAATATTGCCTGGCATGACTAGATCAATGTCACCTGTCGTTGGGTTCTGCTCAACAGTAACGCCAGTGCCTGCCATTTGCTGCTCAAGCTGCTTGGCCTGACGCTCCATGTAATAGCCCACGCCTGCGCCTAGAGCTGCACCGATAGCAGCGTCGCGACCTGTCTTTTCGCCGCCTGTTGCTTTAGAGATTACCGCGCCGCCTGCTGCACCTGCTAGAGTACCTAAAGCAGTTTTATTTAGACGCTGCTGTCCGGTGTTTGGATCAGTAGTACAGCCGCTTAAAGCTAGACCTGATGCTACTGCTGCAATCATAAGTTGGTTACGCATAATTATTTCCTCTCAAATTGAATGAATAGTTATAATGTATATAGTATCACTTAAAAATGTTGCTACTTTATTTTGATAATCAGTGACTTTTAATTAACGCTTGGTGACTAAAGCTTTATAACAATCGCTTTTGACACCTTGAACGACTAATAATGACAGCAAGCCCGTTCATACAGCTAAGTTTGTTGAAACGCTATGTTCCTAGTTGATTATATTTTTACTTTATCCTTAAGCAAAAAATTATAGCGATTACAAAAATAGCTCACTGGTCATCTATGACAATCGTTACTATTATGACCAGACGACGCTCTCTATGTGTAATATTTTGTCATACCTCTGTACAAAAACTGCATAAATTGTCTTTGATTGATGTCATTTATTACTAGGGCGTGTTGAACATTCGACCTTGGCACTGACAGAGACTATTTTTTAGGCGATTTGCAGATAAAAATGGTAAGTTTAGTCGTTCTAAGCGTCTATTTTTATCAATAAAGCGGCAAAAAATAGTCCTGTCCCTGTTGTTGTAGTTAGGGCTGATGCTAAAATCGCCCTAGTCGTTGTGACTGTTTAAATAAAATCAGCTAACCAATGCAATAAGCATTATCTGCAATTTTAACGACGACTAGAACACAGCTTTGATTAACTAGTAGCGATCAGCAGTGCGCATTTGTGAATGTTCAACACGCCCTATATAAACCGAGTTTCATTGAGTGGTCTAGTAGAATTATCCTCGTTTAGTTACTCTTGAATGATTAATGTAGCTAATATTAGTGCTAGCTGAGTTAATGAGACGATCGTTTCAGTATTATTATTTACGTTTACACTCGTACACTGAACTAAAAAACTGCTAAAATCGATGCTATTTTCAGTCGTTATCATTCGGTTTTAGCCATTATCATTTGGTTTTAGTCATCTTTATTCGCTAGATTTTGGTGATGACCACTCGGTAGGCGCTCCGTGATATCAGTAAGGATACTTTATGAAACTCGCCACATTTATGCAAAAACTCCATCAGCGTACACCAAAGCTTGGCAAAGCGGTTTCTTTGACCACCGCTACAGGCGTGATTACTGGTACTAGTATGGCAGCAGGCTTGCCAGTATGGTTGATGGGTGCGGCCAAAGTCATTACCGGCTCAAAAATAGCTGATAAAACGGTCATTAATGTGACCAATCGCTGGATTCATAGTAATAATGCGCTGATAGATAATATTTTACCTAATAAGGATTGGCGTATCAGCCTGCCTGAAGATATCAGCTCTGAGGGTAAGTATCTACTGATTAGCAATCATCAATCGTGGGTCGATACCAGTATTGTGCAGTACATTAGTGAAAACCGTTTGCCACTGACGCGCTTTTTTACCAAGTTTGAGCTTATCTACATCCCAGTTATTGGCCAGGCTTTTTATTTTTTGGACTTCCCGATGATGCGCCGCCATTCCAAAGAAGCCATTGCAAAAAACCCAGCACTCAAAGGTAAAGACATCGAAGAGGCCAAGCGTGCCTGCGCATTGTTAAAAAACAAACCCTTCACCCTACTCAATTATATCGAAGGTACCCGCTTTACTCCGGCGAAGCGCGATGCACAAAACGCCCCTTATACGCATCTGCTCAGACCGCGTGCAGGAGGGCTAGCGCTGGCTATCAATGCTTTAGGAGATGAGATTGATGGGATTTTGGATATGACTATTGTCTATCCCGATGGCATACCGACTTATAGTGATTTATGGAAAGGAAATATCAAGCGCTTAGGCGTGGAGGTACGCTACATTGACATACCCAAACAACTACTGATCGATATGCAAAGCAATGATTATCAAACCAATACTGCAATAAAAGAGCAGTTTTTTGCTTGGGTTGACAAGGCTTGGCAAGCAAAAGATCAGCGTATCACTGAGATGCTGGCTGATTTTGAAAAAAAACCTGAAAATGATACTGTGTCTGCCGCTTAAACTCAGCTAAACTCTTAACTTATGCTTTGTCTTGATTCGACTTCATATGATAGTACTCAGCTCAAACCACGCAAACTTTATACATCTACAACTTAACAAAAGGGATAACTGTGTCCGCACCTCATAGCGCTGTCAAGCCAACTATAGACCCAAAGCTATCCCCAGAGCGTCCAAAGCCCAATCGCTTCAAGCTGACTTACGATATCATCATGATTATCGTCATCAGTATCGATCTGTTTTTGATTAGTCTTGATGCTATCTTGATGAGTAGCTTTAGTGGTAATGTCGCAGGGTGGCTGTCACTCACTGAAGCGCTAAGCTGGTACAGAGAAGTACTGCACGAGCCCCTGCGTACTCTAGGTGGATTTTTTACGCTTTTTTTGATTTTTGAGCTGCTGGTGCGCTGGGCGATTGCTATCAAAGAAAACGTCTATTATCGTTGGTTTTTCTTCCCCTTTGTGCACTGGTATGAAGTGCTTGGTTGCTTCCCGCAATTGCGGGCGCTTAGGTTGTTTCGAGTCGTGATTATCGGTCGTCGTCTCTATCAGCTTGGCTATCAAGTATTGCCTCAGCCTTGGTTGAATAGAATTAAATTTTATATCGACCTAGTACTAGAAGAGTTATCAGATCGAGTAATACTTACCGCTATCGATAACTATCGGCAACAGCTTACTAATCCGGTGACTCAAAAATCACTTATCAAATCAAGCTTAGGCGACAATCGTGATGACATTGAGGCCGTATTACTCGATTTGCTACGCTCTGAGCTAGTACCGCAGCTGCGCAAAATTAACAACTCATCCACGGGTGAGGATATTATCGCTCAAGAGTTGGGTCATGCTATCCAAGACGGCATTGCTAATACGCCTGAGCTGCATCGCTTGCTACGCTTGATTCCTATCGCAGGCGGTCTTATTGAGTCGCAACTGCAAAGCATCGCGCACAATATCGGCGTCAACACAGCGACTTCACTCAATGCACGGCTGCTTGATGACAAAAACTTAGACCCTCTTATGATGGCCATTGCTAAAGGAGTGGCACAGCTTGATATCGATCACCCTGCTCTAAATACCCTGATCGCAAAGATTATCAGTGACAGCTTAATCGCCTTTGAGGCGCAAGTAAAAATACAGCAATGGAAACATCAAGATATGCTAAGATTTTGATTGGTGCTTTTTTATTCATACCTTTCTTAACAACTTTATTATTACTTTTTTGAACAATGCTTTAAATAATAGTTTTTTTGTAGACATGAACGCTTTTATCAAAAAAAGAATAGGGTCTGTTAAAGCTGCTAATTTTTATGCCTAAAGGCTTGTTAATCTCTAGTCACCCTTAGTACACTGTCAGCTTATTATCATTGATAGTAAATGTCTAATAATCATCATAAACATCGTTTTATTCTGTTACTCTTACTCTGTAGTGTTTCAAGCTTAGTCTTTTAAGGATTTATATAATGACCATGACGGATACTGACCGCCAAACTGCTACTCCTGCTGTGACTTTGTATGGCAAGATGCTGACGTTTTCGCGCTTACAACTGCATACTAACGACTTGAGCTTGATTGATGCACAACTGGCGACCACCCTTAGTAATAAGACCAGCAATATACCTGTAATTATTGATAGTAGCGTCGAGCAAGACTTGCCAGCTTTGGTTGAATTTCTGTGGTCATGGGGGCTACAGCCTATTGGCGCAGTCACTGGTATACTCGAAGAGCAAGCGCGCACGCAGCGTCTGGCTATTTTTCCTGCTGATGGCAAGCGTATTGAACGGATTTTACCTGTCAAAAAACCCATCACGCAGCCGGTAGCCGATAGCAGCGCTCAAGCTACTGATAGTCCTAACAATACCGCAGATGCGTTGACGACTGACTCTCAAGCTAGTAGCGCTTCGGCAGCGACAGACTCCGAGTCTTGGCTGCCTGCTGAACATATCACCAGTATGATTTATGATCAAATGCTACGCTCAGGTCAAAGCATAAATCACGTTGGCGGCGACTTAATCTTGACCAATAGTATCAACAGCGGCGCCGAAGCGATTACGGATAATAGCTTGCACGTGTACGGCCGTGCCCAAGGGCGACTGGTGGCAGGTGCAACAGGCGACAAAGATGCTCGTATATTCTGCCAAGTATTCAATCCTTCGTTAGTTTCAGTCGCCGGTACTTATTGTCTACGCGACAACATACCGCAAGATATCATCGACAAATCAGTGCAAGTGCGTTTTGTAGAAGGTGAAGGCTTAGTATTTACGGTTATGGATGGTGCCTAATTCTTGCTGTAGTCAATGTTTAGAAGAGAATGTTGACTCATAAGAAATATAACGGTAGTTTACCGTAACAAAACTACGCTATCATAGCTTTGATAATTCGCCATTATAGATAAATATTTTTATACGATATTGGTAAACATTCAATTAATATAGCTTAAAGGATAATGGCGGTAGCAACTGTAACTCTCTACCGATTTATGTTAGGGTTATGAGCGCAAACTGTAAATAAACCTTAAGCTTGAAAGCGTGCTGATGGTTCTGATAAATAAATATAAGTATTTAGCGAATTAAACCAGCATTTGACGAATTAAAACTTATTCAATAGCGATATCATTAGGGTCTAAAAGGAACTCTAGTTTTCATTCATTCATAGGAGTGTGCCACTGTGGCAAAGATTGTTGTAATCACTTCAGGCAAAGGCGGCGTCGGTAAAACCACGACTAGTGCCTCTTTTTCCGCCGGTTTAGCATTACGTGGCTATAAGACAGTGGTCATTGATTTCGATGTTGGCCTGCGTAACTTAGACTTAATCATGGGCTGTGAGAACCGTATTGTCTATGACTTCGTTGATGTCATTAACGGTAACGCCCGCTTGTCGCAGGCTTTAGTCAAAGACAAGCAGCTTGAGAACTTATATATATTGCCTGCTAGTCAGACCCGTGACAAAGATGCGCTTACTGATGAAGGCGTCGCTGAGGTTATGGCTGAGCTGTCCAAGCAGTTTGACTATATTATCTGTGACTCTCCTGCCGGTATCGAGCGCGGCGCCCAGCTAGCTATGTACCACGCTGATGAAGCTATCATCGTCACTAACCCTGAAATCTCATCTGTACGTGACTCTGATCGCATCATTGGTATATTGCAAAGTCGCACTAAGAAAATTGAAGAGAATCAAGGAAGCGTGCGCGAGCATCTGGTCATCAGTCGCTATAACGCTGAGCGCGCGGCGGCTAATGAGATGATGGACATTGACACTATCTCAAATGACATTCTAAAAGTGCCTTTGCTTGGCGTCATCCCTGAGAGTCATTCTGTACTTGAAGCCTCTAACCATGGTGAGCCGGTGATTCACTACACCGATTCGGTAGCCGGTCAATGTTATGATGATATTGTTGCGCGCTTCTTAGGAGAAGAGCGACCATTACGTCATATCGATGTGAAGAAAAAGAGTCTATTACAGCGCTGGTTTGGGGGTTAAGGATGAGTAAAAAGAAAGGATTTTGGAGCAGTTTATTTGGCACAGATGACAACCGCAGTGGTGGCAGTGCTAACATGGCAACCGAACGATTGAAAGTCATCGTTGCTAGTGAAAACCGCTTAAATAGTCGGCTGACTACAGACCGTATCGAAAAAATGAAACGTGAGATACTAGAAGTGGTCAATAAATACGTTAACGGCGTTCAGATCGATGATGTCAATATCAATCATCGCTCCGAAGATAGTCTCGATGTATTAGAGATGAATATTAATCTGCCTGAGCATAAGCGCTGATCTCGTTAGCTTGTACTATTATAAGCTCCCTAACTATAAGCATTCTGTAAGTTAAGCGCTCTATAGATATTAGTAGCCCTAAAAAAAAGCCCTAGATACTTAGGGCTTTTTAGCGTTTTATTTTCATCAAATCAACTTTTAGGCTTGTGACCCTTACGCTAAATTGACTAAATAAATAATAGATTTAAAAAGCTTACTGGCTAAGCGTGACGAGCTGATGCGCAATCTTGTCTAAATCTGGTACGATATAGGGCGTCTCTTCAATGACAATTGCTTGATACAAGTAAGAGGGGATTGACTCTTCGCTTACCTTATCATCATTTGCGCTTTTAGCTGTGGCGCGGCTTCCTGCATACTCTTTAGGTAACTCGCTATCTTGAACCTCAGAGATACTGACTTCAATGCGGCGCAGCTCACCTTTAGTGAATAAAGCTAAGCGCTCCTCGGCCGTATTACCTTCCAATATAACCACTCTATCTGGCGCTTGCTCTGTCGCTAGCAAACGAAATACCGCGACTGACTGCTGTTGCCAAGTATAGGTCGTAACAGACTCCTCGCTTTTCGCTACATCGCTATAATCCTGATTATAGTCCAGGCTATCTAGTATCAGTGAGCTTGGTACGATCCAATCTGGTTGATTCACCGCTGGGATAATAGTCGCTTCAAGCATGCCGTTTGCGGCAGTCAATAGACTAACGGCTTCAAAGGAATGTTTCTTTGTCTGGCTCATATATCACTCACAGTAGATATAAAGGTTACTTAATAAGCAACTCAAGCCTTTGATAGCTCAGAAGCTTAACAAAGACTTTGGTTTTCTTTGATTGTCATTACTAATTTTCAGTCGTTAATGCTGCAGATATAAGCTTTATGCTTATGCCTGTTGCTTGTCATCGATTTTTATATTTAGCAATGTTTGAATTTTTTCTAGTAGCTCGCTTTCTTGGAAAGGCTTACCCATATAGTCATTGACGCCAGTCTTGAACGCACGCGTACGATGCTTATCCCCAGTACGCGAGGTAATCATGATAATCGGAATCTGCTGCAAACGCTGGTTATTACGGACTTGGGTCGCAACCTCAAAACCATCCATACGCGGCATCTCGATATCAAGCAATATTAGATCAGGCGTTGATTGTTGTAAGATCTCCATAGCATCGACTCCGTCTTTGGCGACTACGGCGTTTAGACCTTGACGCTCTAAGAAGCGAGAGGTTACCTTACGTACCGTCACGGAGTCATCGACGACTAAGATGGTTGGTTTGCGCTCTGCCGCTTCAAGATCAGCTTTTGGCTTAGCAGCTTGAGGCGCAGTCACCGTCTTAATAGTCGACTGACGTAGTAGTGCAATGATATCTAATATCAGCATCACTGAGCCATCGCCCATGATAGTAGCGGCTGAGATACCATCTAAATGCGACAGCTGTTGGCCCATAGGCTTAACTACCACCTCGATACGGGAGCCTGCAATCTGATCGACTTGTAACGCTAAATTCTGACCTGAGCTATTTTTTACGATGATAACCGGTAGGCTTATATTGGTGTTCATCATCAGCTCATTGAACTGACTACCCAATATTAGCTCATTGAGATAACGGACGCGGTAGTCTTTATCTTCAATCTGCATGGTTTCTTTGTTGGAATGATAATAGTCGTATAGCGCTTCTGGGTTAACCCGGACTACCCTCTCGATTTGAATCAGCGGAATAGCGTAATAACGATCCGCTACTCGGACGACCAAGGCGTCAGAGACGGCTACTGTCAATGGTATGCGCATAGTGAAGCGTGTACCCTCGCCGGTCTTGGAGCTGACAGAGACGGCTCCGCCCAACTGGCGAATTTCGCTTGCGACCACATCCATGCCGACCCCGCGGCCAGAGATTTGGGTGACTTGCTTTGAGGTCGTTACCCCAGCATTAAAGACGTACTGCATGATCTCAACATCAGTATATTGATACTCGCTTGGGTTAATCAGGCCCTCTAAGACTGCTTTTTCGCGAACTTCATTGACGTCGATACCGCGGCCGTCATCGTTGAGATGAATGACCACTTCGCTACCTTCGCGTAAAACCTCTAAGGTAATATGGCCACTACGATCTTTACCTGTTGCTAGGCGCTCTTGTGGACTCTCAATCCCATGATCCACAGCGTTACGCAGCATGTGCTCCAAAGGCGAAGTAATGCGCTCTAAAATGGTTCTATCTAGCTCGTCATCTGCGGTAATAATCGTTAGATCTACCGACTTATTTAGCTCGTTTGCGGTTTGCCTGACGATAAGATCTAAGCGCGGTTTGAGACGTAAGAACGGTACCATCCGCGAGTTCATTAGACCGTCTTGCAGCTCAGTTTGGGTACGAGATAGTTGCAGCAGCAAGTTTTCGTTATCTCGGGTTTTTTCGAGCAGTGTATTATTAATATCGATTAAATCTGAGGCGGACTCCGACAATGATTTTGATAATTGATTGAGTGAGGAATACTGATCCATCTCTAGCGGGTCAAAATCCTCAGTCTGAATTAACTCTTCATCAATTTGCGATAGAATCTGTGCCTCAAGCTCAATCTCCATACGGCGCAGCTGATCAGCAAGACGCTGAACCGTAGCGCTCATCTCGCCGATACTGCCTGTCAGGCTGCTCATACCCATATCGATACGAGCGCGGTTGATGGCCGACTCCCCTGATAGGTTAATCATGCGCTCAACTAGGCTACCAGAGATTCGGATCATCTCATCACTGCTGTCCATACTGCGCTCAGGCTCAGCGAAACTACCAGACATAGCTGGCATCTGACGGATGTCTATGTCGCCGCGTATCGCGCTCTGTTTGTCTTGCACAGCCAATATCGCGCTAATCTCAGTCTGTAATGACTCAGCAGGTATATGCCTAGAGGACAGCGTGTCTTTGCTAAAGTCTTGCAACGCGTTAATCAGCGCCGTCGGCATAGCAGGATTAATATGATGTTTGAGGACAAATACCGCATCTTTTAGCCAATCATGACAGCTGATTAATAGCTCAGAGATAATTTTGGTCGCTGGACGACGCCCAATCGCTAACGATTCATAGACGCTTTCCATCTGATGGGCAAGATCAGCGATACCATTGGCCGCTACCATACGCGCGCCACCTTTGACGGTGTGCAAGTCGCGCTGCAGCGTCTGTACGGCTGCCACATCACTGGTATTGTTTAAAAATAATTGTAGATACTTTTGGCTATTTTCGACCAGCTCTTCTGCTTCTTCTAAGAAAACATCCAAGATATCTGTATCGGGCAAGCCGTTTGACCAAGAGTTGGCTATCAACGCCTCTAAGCTAATGGTTTCAGCAGCGTCGGTTGGCTCTATATGATTCTCGCTATCAGCTGTTGCCGTCTGCGCAGGATTCTTGAGAATTGGTAATTTTAGCGTAACGGTTTGCGGTAGTTCGCCTTGCTGCTCAAATTCATCTAGCTGCTCGATGAGATCACGCGTCCAAAACGACTGCTGATAACGCGCGACGTATTCAAGCTGCATTGACAAGGTATCTTGTATCATTTGCATGACACTGACCCATTGCAGCGTCGCTGTCACTTTTTCATTGATAAAGGCTTCATAGATGCTTTCTGCAGCGTGAGTCAGATCACCAATACTACGAATACCCGCCATCCGTGCACCACCTTTAATGGTATGCAAATGACGCTGCAATATCTTTAGCGTGCTGATATCAGCGACATCTTGACGCCACTGATTGAAAGTTTGGGCAATCGCGCTATCGAGCTCTTGCGCCTCTTCTAAGAAGATCTCTAACAGCTCGACATCGGTATTGACGGCTTCTAACTGTAACTCCTCTACTGAGATACTTTCGACAACAGGCTGCACATCCATAGCCTCGCTTGCTACTGATAATAGCGCTTTACTCTCAGCGTCACTCTTGCTAGTAGCGGCAAGCTCGCCGGCATGACGCTGACGGTGACTGCTGATAGCGGCTTGCAAATCATCGAGTATAGACTGATTAACTTTGAACGACATACGGCCCGCAAGCGAGTCAAATAAAGCCACCAAATGAGTATGCGCGGCCAATAATGCAGCTTGAATATGGCTATCATCACTCGCTTGCGGCGCATCAGTTAGATAGTGATAACTGTCAGCTAGCGCGGTTAGTATCGCTGTGAACTTCGGCGACTTGGCAGTACTATTTGCTAAGCGCGAGATCTGCTGTGCTATTTGCTCGATATAAGCCTTAAGCGGCTCTATACTGAGCTCATTGAACGCCTCTGATAACTGCCATTCTGCATCTAACAAAGTATCGATATCTAATGCTAATAGCTGCTCTATACTGAGCTCATTATCAGTTTGCGTGTTTGGTTCCTCCGAGCTATCTAGCATTGCTTGTAGCGACTCAACATCTTGCTTACTTTGGCTAGTCGCTGTCGAAGAATGCTGCTGGATATTTCCTTCATAAGCGTCGAGATAGCTTTTGATAAGCGCGACCGACTGTGCTAACGCTTCTATATGTTGAGCGCTAAGCGGGGTATCGTGCTTTTGCAAGTGCTCTAAGCTTTTTTCAATCGTTGCACTCACATCACTGATAGCGGCCAGCGCATTAGAACCCGATGCAGCGCGCAGGGTATGAAAAGCCCTGACAATCTCTTCACTCACTTGTACGGGCGGCTGATGCTGATGGGTACTAATAAAGTCATCAATTTGCTGTAATAATTCTTTGGCTTCTTCTACAAATATATCAAGGATTTCACGCTCCTCGCCGCTTTGCGGTGCTATAACGATAGGTTTTTCGGTCATCATATCGTTGATAGAGTGGATGTTTTTTAACATCGTCTCAGCGCTACTGACTGCATCAACAGCTGGCTTATCCTGTATACTCTCATCGTCTATATCACTCACAACTATAGTACTATCTACCGGCGCAAGCTCATCAGTAGCCGTATTGTCTGTAGCTGTAGCACTCGTTGCCGACACGTCTTTAGCAGCTAGCGCACTATAACTAAACTCATCGCCCAACTGCTGACTATAAGCGTTTGCAGCAGCGACCCACAGTGGCACCATAGCTGGATAGTCCTGCTTGCCTTCCGCAAAGGTGTTAACAATCTCAGGATAAGCGGCTAAAACATCAGCCACCAACTGCTTCATATCGTCCGATGGCGTCAGACTCTTATCAAGCCATCGATTAAGCATAGACTCTAATGCCCAAGCAAGCTCAGCACTGTAGTTAGCACCTACCATACGGCCTGAGCCTTTTAGAGTATGAAAGCCGCGTCTAACATCAGTTAAGCTCGCGACATTTGTATCATCTAGCTGCCAATTGTCATAAAGCGGCACGATCTCTTCTAAGACCTCATAAGCCTCTTCTATGAATATCTCTTTGATGTCGGGGTCAGCGTCATCAGCGTCTGCAGGCATCTGCTTTGTTTGTTCGACAAAAGGAGCAAGTACAGCCGGTATCTGCGGCGCGGCGATATTATCAGACTCAGTGGTTACTGGTGGCTGAGCTTGCAATGGCAGCTGTGTTTCAGAAACGGACGCCTCTGTCACATTAGCTTCATCCCTCTCATCTTGTACTTCCATACCGTGAGATAACGGCAAGCCGGCAAGTAAGTTATGGCTTTGCAAAATAATCAAAGCAGGGTCGAATTGTGGCGGCTGAGCGGCGCTAAAGTTGGCAATCAAAGTCGGTAGCTCCTCTACCGCTTGTGCCACTAAGCTTACGACCTCATCGTTCACTGGCAAAGACTGGTCTAGTAGATGAATCAGTATGTTTTCGATAGCATACGCTATCTCACTGATGCTAAAAGCGCCAATCATCCGCCCTGAGCCTTTGAGGGTATAAAAGTTATGATGTATCGCCGTTAATGGCGTCAAGTCATGGATATCTTGTTGCCAAACAGGCAATAAGCTCGTTAACTCTGCCAAACTCTCTGTGGCTTCCTCGATAAAGATCTGACGGATCTCTTCGTTCATATCAAAGACGTCAGGCTGCACTTGCGCTTTCGCCGCTTGCCAAGCTGTCAAGGCAGCCGCATTATTGTCATCAAAGCGGGTTTTGTCAGCATCAACAAAGCTAGCATTTTTATCGTTATGCATCATTGTCATTTGCACGGACAACTTTTCAATCAGCGCGCGCGATGTGCCATCTAATGTAGCAAGCGTGCTCATATTAATATAAACCGTCACCAGCAGCTTATCGAGTAGATGAGCAAAAGAGCGTTGGTCTAACTCTCCTACTGTTTTAGCGTCTATTTCTTGCTGAGTAGCAGTCTGCTGATAGCTCGTCTCAAGCAGCTGATCTAACCCTGATAATAAGAGCACGTAATCTTGTGGTAGAGGTTCTTGGTTATGCGCTAAATTCCGAAGCCAAAGCTCCGCTAAGTACCATAAGCGCTGCTGTTTACTAGCGCTCTCTTGAGATAGATCAACGCCTTGCCATAAGTAATGACAAGCTTTTGCAAGGGCCGTCAAGGATGCAGGATCGTTGCTGTTGGTATTTAATAGCTGCTGCACTCGCTGCCGCCATCCAGTCAATAGCTGCTGATACTGCTTTGGCTTTAGAGGTTTTGTTGGCGAGTATTTAGGAGGATAGTCAGGCTCATTCGCCTTAGTCAAAAAATAGCCAATCGACCTATAAAATTGGGTGATCTGCTCAGCAGTAGCATCCGTGCTGCTCTGCCAGCCATCAGACAGCTGTGATAATTGCTCTTTTGACAAAGGCAGCAATGATCCTAGCGCCGCGATATCATTAGGCTGGTTTTTCATAAGGTGGCCCCAAATCGTTTATATTGCGAGTCTTATCCAGTATTGACTGACTGACAGCGAAGCGGCCACAAAGACTCGTTGTCAGACTATAACTATAATGACCAAAGCCGTTATAAAAATAGCGCGATGACGATAAGCTGTGGCTCATCTTCTACCCTCAGTAGTAGTCTAGATACCAAATGCCTGTATTGCCCTTTAAGGTCAAGGCACTAGACAATCTCTTCGACATCCTCAAAATGCTCTTCATCATTAGAGACTTTGAAACCAGTCACTGACTCTTGCAAGGCGGCTGCCATCTCATTTAGCTCACCGACTGAGCGCGCGGTTGCCATCGTACCTGAGGAGGTTTGTGAGGTAATGCCTTGAATAATCGTCATGGTATTAGAGATCTGACCGGCAGATGCGGCCTGCTGCTGTGCAGTGTTTGAGATACTCTCAATTAGATCGGCCAAAGTATTCGATACCTGTTGCACCTCTTCTAGGGCCTCACCTGCATCCTTTGCTAAGCGAGCACCGCGGACGACCTCAGAGGTCGTTGACTCCATTGAAGTCACCGCTTCACTGGTATCGGCCTGGATGGTATTTACCAAAGTTTTGATCTGTTTGGTGGCGTTGGCTGAGCGCTCTGCTAGACGCTGTACTTCATCAGCAACGACCGCGAAGCCTCGACCAGCCTCCCCTGCCATCGATGCCTGAATAGCGGCGTTTAATGCCAGAACGTTAGTTTGATCAGCAATATCGTTAATCAAGCTAACGATATCCCCAATCTCTTGCGAGGACTCACCTAGACGCTTAATACGCTTAGAGGTTTCTTGAATCTGATCACGAATGACGTTCATACCTTCTATCGAACGCTGAACGACCTCTGCACCATTATGAGCAATCGCAACCGAGCGCTGGGCAACATTCGCCGACTCAGTAGCGTTGTTAGAAACTTGATCAATTGAGATGGTCATCTCGTTAATCGCTTTAGAGACACTGGCAATCTCTTGCGTTTGGTTTTCAGAAGCCTCCACCAACTCGACGGCGTTAACCTGAGTTTGTTCGGTAGAGTTTGTGACTCGGTCCGCCGTCTCATTAATAACCAATACCAGCTCACGTAACTGCTCGATGGCAAAGTTAACAGAGTCAGCAATCGCCCCTGTAAAATCCTCTGATACCGTAGCATTCACTGTCAGGTCACCATCTGCCAAGTCGGCGAGCTCATCAAGTAAGCGCAAAATAGCCATCTGGTTACGCTCGTTTTCTTCTTGGATCTGACTTGAGCGTTCTGATTCGACATTGGCCTCTTGGCGACGACGCAGCGTTTCTTGCTCAATCAATAAGCGCTCATTGGCACTTCGTTCTTTAAGCAGCCGTGACAAAGCGTAAGCTGCCCCGATTAGCGCGACTATAAAGATAATAGCAGGCAAAGATATCAGCTGATTAAAATCAGTCACATATTGGCTGATTGACGCCAGTGAGCTGACAAGCCATATCAAACAGGCCACACTCACTAAAGCAAAAACGGCTAATACAACTCTCCACTTGCTTGCAGCTTCTTTTACAGCTGGTGTTTGGTTACTGGCACCAGTATTAGGACTTTTTATAACATCACTCATCGTGCTTATTCCTTTCAAACCGTGGTCTAAGTTATATCATGACTGAATTGACTCATTGTGCGTGCTGAATCCACTCTTTGCTCTATTTATCTCGCTGTTAATATTTAATATAACGAGCGTATTTCAAAAACGATAGCCGCAAGCTTTAACGGTTAAAACTTGCGACCACACTTATATGGCGGCATCTATATAGCGCTTATCTTGCGCCAGTAAGCTTGGCATAAAAACAAACCAATCTTTTTCATCTTTGTGAAACTTACCATGATTATAAGGTGCAAAAGCTGAATCACTAGGCAGAGCTTCCGGCCGGTATTGATCTTGGGTGAACTGCTCAATGCCTAAGACTTTATCGACAATGAGACCGGAGAATACTGTATGATGATCGATGACCAATACCTTTCTTGAGCTGTCTTGAGCTGAGCTGCTCGGCGTCTGTAAGAACTTTGCCAAATCTGTCAGTGGTAACAATCGTCCACGTACATTGGCGATACCGAGTAGCCAAGGCTGAACTAACGGCATGCTAGTGTATTCAGGCATCGTCAGTATCTCCGCCACCTCACCTAGAGGCGCCACCAAACGCTGACCACTACTCTCAAACACCACCCCGCGCCAATCATAGTCTTTTCTACCCTGACGACCGCTGCTACGCGCATTAGCCAAATCAGCCAGACGCAATAGCTCAATAAACCCTCTAGAAGCCACAACTTACTCCATAACTTTACGAATAATGCGCATAAGCTCAAGCTCGTTGATAGGCTTGGTCAGATACTCGGTTGCGCCTTGACGCTTACCCCATACTCTGTCTGTTTCTTGACTCTTGGTGCTGATAATGACTACTGGTATATGCTTGGTCGTACGATCGCGAGTGATTTTACGAGTGGCCTGAAAACCATTCATCTCAGGCATGACGACATCCATCAAAATCACATCTGGTACATGCTCGGTAGCCATCTGATAGCCTTCGATACCATTGGTAGCCTCTATAACTTGAAAGTTATTTTTAGCCAATATGTCGCGAAATTTTGCCATCTCAGACGGCGAGTCATCAATGACTAAAACAGTGGTCATGATTGTTTCCTTTGTAATGAGTATCCGTAGGATCTGTTATAAAAATTTGCCAAAATGAGTGGGGAGTATAATCTATAAAACCCAAAAGCAATTAGCGATAATGACTGATAGCTTCAAATAGCTCATCTTTACTAAATGGCTTCGTCAAATACTCATCAGAGCCAACGATACGCCCGCGAGCTTTGTCAAATAAGCCATCTTTAGACGATAGCATAATGACGGGCTTATCAGCATAATTAGGGTTGTTCTTTATCAAAGCACAAGTCTGATAACCATCTAAACGCGGCATCATAATATCAACAAAGATAATATCTGGATTGTTATCTACAATTTTTGCTAACGCATCAAAGCCATCAATAGCGGTAATCACCTCGCAGCCTGCTTTTTTTAGCAAGGTCTCTGCGGTACGGCGCATGGTTTTTGAGTCATCAATCACCATGACGGTTAGCCCTTCAAAATTACTGTCCATCATTACTATCCTATAAACTTTAAAATTACTATCTATAGCTTAGACTCTAGTTATAGCTAAGATGCTATAAAGGGTACTATAAATAGCTGATATTTTGCCTTATTATGCTGCTATTATTATCTACTTTGTTATTTTGTTTATAATTAGAGTCATATCAACTGTATAACATTCATACATTTATCCAAAACTAACTGTTGTAATATGACGGCAACCTAACTGCACTACTATAAATGTGTAAGATAAGTTACCTATATAAGACGAAAGTTATCATTATTTAATAATATACTAAACAAAGTATTAACAATACAAGATTGAATTGCAATTAATAAAACCGCCCAAGTCACTTTTTAGACACTTTAGCCTAAAATATGGCTCTATATTCCTTTTAACTTAGCTATTTGCTGTCAACGGTGACTGATATGATACGTTTTTCTTATCACAAAAATACTGCTTTATTTATCAGTATATTGCTAATGACAGCCTGTCAGCCGCCCGAAGATACGAGTCAATCGGCGATCGCGCAAAGTGAGCCGATGAGCGAGGACGCAGACTTATCTTTTATAATCAATGACGATACCGTTACCTTATCTGCTGATAGTATTTTAAACCTTAAGTCCTCTCGTTATCAGCCAAGCCTTGGCCTACAAGGCGAGATAGAACCTATTAAACAATCAAAGTTTGTCACTGCCAAAGCAGTCACTGTACAACAGGTGCTGGTTCAACAAGGTCAATGGGTGGAAGAAGGTACGCCCCTATTTATCTTGGCGCTACAGGATATCGACGACAATAACATTGCTGGCAGCGCTGGGTCACTGCCTCATAATAACGAAGCTAAGAAGCAAGCTGGCGATAGTGTAAATGCAGATAAGAAGCTAGGCGACAATATAAATAACAGTACCATTGCAAATACCACTGAAAACATTACTGACTCGTCGGACGACAAAGTGACAAGTCGCGGTAACGCTGATGGCCAACCAGCGCAGAGACCTGCTGTAAAAGAACCTAAAACTAAACTTGCTGACACTGTTCAATCGCCAAAGGTTGAGTCAAACCTTGAATTAAGTAACGAGACTGCTAGCGAACAAGGCGCGAAGCAAGCCAACCCGCAATCTGCCCCTACCCCTGCTATAAAAAGAGAGAAACAACCAGAGTCGCAGCCGAGCACACAAACAACAGCACAAAACGCTGCTATTATCGTTCGGGCCAGTTTTGCTGGACGAGTGACGACGCTGCCGGTAGCTAGTGGCGATAAGCTTGCAGCTGGTACGCTGCTGTTATCTTTAGCAGATGACACTCATTTGCAGTTTATTGCAACCCTGCCTATTCAAGCTGAACCACAGCTTTCTGTCGGTCAGAACGTCAATTTCAGTACTCAAAGCCATCCTAGAAAATATACCGGCCAAATCAGTAAGCTGAGCGTTGGCGATGACCCAAATAAACTAAAAGTTCATGTACAAGTATTAAAGAACGATGCCAGCCGCGAAGGTAGTCTTAAGGCAGGTATGATTGCTACAGGCCGCGTTAATTATGGTCAAATAGCGGTAGGTACTATCGTCCCTGAGCTCGCTATACACGATGCTGATCTGAGCGCTTTAAAACGGCCTCCTTATCAGCCTATAACACCGCTTACTGCAAACGTTTGGATCGTCAAGCAGGATCAGCGCTTGACTCGCCAGCCTGTCGAGATCATCGAATACAATCCAGACACAGAACAGTACCTGATTGCTGGGGTTAACAATGATAGCTTGATTTGTTTAGCCGATTTACCAGTGGAATCTGCAGGTAAAAAAGTGGTTATCTCTTAACGTTACCAATGCATATTTTTTTGATCTTGCAGCTTTCAGTGACAGATCTGTCACTGATTGAAGCCGCTTCGTTGACGCCGTTTTGACTCCTTAATGCTTTAGTAAAGCTGCAGTTTTAAATAGACAGTTACATTGTGTAGAAATATTAACAAAGCGCGTCTTGTTTGCTCAGGTGCTTTTTTGGCAAACTGATGATTGGATATGAAGCTTAGGTAAAAACACTAAGTGCAAAACCTTAGGTATAAAATATCAGTTTCAAAATATTAGCTATTAAAGGTTAAGCGTAAAGCGTTGTCTTTAATAAAAGCGCTGAATCAAAAGGTACGAAAGAGCTGACTATAAATAATAATGACGTAGCCCTTATAAAAGAGTACTTATTAAAATGATGGCAATATCTATTTAAGCATCTATCACTGAGAGTATTTTTAGGAGATGAACCATGAGTAAGCAAATTTTATTGATTGAAGATGATCCAGATTTGGCTGAGCTTATTAGCGACTATCTAACAATGAACTATTACGATGTCCATCATGCCGGTCTTGGTCAAGAAGGGTTAGATATTTTAGACACCAAAGAGCGCGATATCGATTTGGTTGTGCTCGATCTTATGCTGCCGGACATGGATGGTATGCAAGTCTGTCAAAGAATCCGCAGTAATAGTAATATCACCAATAAGGTGCCTATTATCATGCTTACCGCCAAAGGAGATACGACTGACCGCGTCTTAGGACTTGAGATGGGTGCTGATGATTATATCGCTAAGCCATTTGAGCCACGTGAGCTGTTGGCTCGTATTCGTGCAGTGATTCGTCGCCATGAGCAACCAAACCAAGCAGATAGTCAATCAGACAGCTTAACCTTTGGCCGTTTGAGCGTCTTTCCTGATAGCCACGAAGTCACTATCGACGATCAGCCGGTACGCTTGACGACGCATCAGTTTCAACTATTGCATTATTTTGCCACTCATTCAGGCAAAGTATTGAACCGCGAGCAGCTCTGGCAAGCGATGCCTAACGATGATAGCTCAGACAATATTGACCGCGCCATTGATGTACATATCTCGCGTCTGCGAGCGTTAATCGAAGACAACCCACGTCAGCCAAAACGCATCATTACGGTACGCGGCGTTGGTTATCAATTTGCCACTGATCAGGTATGATATGCTTAGTATACGTATGTCTAGTATGCCAATAGCTATACACTTAGGATACATACTTGCCTGATAGTAGAGACTCTTTAATGCAGCAGCTCGGTTTTCGTTCTGTTTTTGCCAAGTTATTTGCCAGTGTCATGCTGGCACTTACCTTATTTGCAGTCGCTATGGTGCTGTTGACGCAGCTGGTGCACGATAAAGATGCAGGCATCCGCTCAGAAGTCTTAGCGACACAAATTCTTGGGCAGATAGATCCTTTTTTGAACGATTTGAATGTCGCTGTCAGCAAAGATAATCGCCTGCAAGCTCGCTTCATGCTAGCGGTGGTCAAAAAAAGCTTCGATATCTTTGATGAGTCCCTGCAAGCGAAGATGGGCTTATATGACAACGACGGTCATCTACTGATGCAGACGGACAATAGTGATCTGCCCTTGCTGCTACCTGAAGAACCCTCTTTGATGACTCGTGTTTTTCCCTCCTTTGCCGATACTCCGCCCAACCAGCAAGCGCAAGTCTACAGTAGCACAGGCTATACCTTATTATATGAGTCGCGCTTACCACCCAAAAAACCCGTACTTTCTGCCGTCCTTAACCTCTTTACTGGTACACTGCTGCTGCTAATGATTATGGCGGGCGTTCTTTGGTGGATTGCCCGGACCATGACTTGGCGAATCAATCAGTTAAGCCAGCAAATGATTCAATTGGGTGACGGCGACTTTAGCGTTCGGGTCAATGCTCGCGGCAATGATGAGATTGCTTCACTCGCGCATGGCTTCAATCAGGCGGCGCAAAAGATTGAGCATCTTATCAATGCTAATAACTTACTCTTAGCCCACGCTTCACATGAGCTACGCACCCCTATTACCCGTATCCGTTTGCAGATCGAGATGATGGATATGCTAGCAAGCGCGATGCCAAATGACATCAAAACCAAATTTGATAAACGCGCGCAAGCTATCAATCGCGACCTATCAGGTCTTAATGATTTGGTGGAGAGTATCTTATTAGTCAGCCGCTTGGACGCCGGTCATGTGCTGCAGCAAGTTGAGCGTCTAGATCTGTATGATTTAATCAATCAGGAGCGCCAGCACTATTCTGAAGCTACGCTAATTGGTGAACACTTAATTATCGATGGTCAATCGGCGATGCTGACTCACCTGATCCGTAACTTACTTAATAATGCGATGCTCCACGGCGTGCCTCCTGTTACCGTGTTTTTATATGGCGTGCAGCAGATCGAAGAGGCAGGCAACGTACCTGACTATCTGCTGCAATCGGTACTCAATAGTAGCTTTGCTGATTATGATAGCTTGGACGACAAGGATTATGAGACGTTAGATAACTCCAATCAGCCCCTAGGTAATGAGCTTGATCGTTTTATGAGCTCGCCTGTTGACGACCATACTTTTAGTAACTCGGCAGAGAAAGATACGCCAGCACCTCTGCCACCTATTTATCGTAATGGTGAGAGTATCGGCATTAATCCTATCAATGATGAGCTGTCTATAGACCATAACGGCGGCGCTGACATAGCCACTAACGAGGCAACAGACGCTTTGACACAAAGTCTCAAACGAACATCAGTATCAGCGCACTCGTCTATTATCGATAGCGTTTATCTCTCTTGCTCCGCGCAGATCACAGCTGAGCAGATAGATCATATGCAAAATGCAACTTGGCAAGCCGCCTCCAAGACACTTTTAGCTAATGGTGAGACCAGTGTCAAGAAAGGTGTCAGTCAACCTATGCCGCTTAGCCATGATTCTACTGAATTAGTTGCTAACGATAGCGCACTAAGAAAAGCGGATGATAACGATAAGACAGACGTAAAAGTAGATACTGATGAGCGTAAGAGCGAGACAACGACCACTCCAAAAAAAGAAGGCTTATTCAAAAAACACCTCAAAAAAGCCAAAGCAGAGCCTGTGCGCCCTGCACCTAAATATGCCGTTCTCGCGGTGATTGATGAGGGCTCGGGTATCCCTGAAGATAAGCGCGAAGAGATTTTCAGCCCTTTTGTACGTTTGCAGCAAAAGAAGAAAGGCTCAGGCTTAGGGCTATCGCTAGTCTCACAAATCGTTAACGCGCATCAAGGCCGTATTTTGACAGATACTATCAACGGGCACACTCGTTTTTTGGTGGTGATACCGGTCAAGCATGATCCGCATTATAGCTATAAAGACAGTCAAAGCGTGCAGCCTAACATCAAGCGCTGATGATAAGAGGTTATGAGCCTGGCAGCACTTGCCGCGGCTTGTCGTCCCCTTGCATGATTCCTCGTATTTGTACTACACGATTGACAATTGCCTGTGCCATATCACTCAATATTATGCTATATTACCGCCCCTTATTCTATCGTTAACGCTAGTCCTTATTTACTTTATTCTCTATCAAATTTTGAGCATTCCATGAGTGACATGATCGTCCTAAATGATGTGACCAAAAGCTTTATGAGCGACCGCTCCATAAAAGGGGCCGATGGTAAGGCACATTGGTTTACTGCTGTTGAGCCGACCTCTTTGACGGTCAAACAAGGTGAGATCTTCGGTCTCATGGGCTATTCTGGCGCGGGCAAATCAACCCTACTACGCCTAATCAATATGCTAGAGCGTCCCGATAATGGACAGGTCATCATTGATGGTACGGATTTGACCACTTTAACGGCGAGCGATTTACGTATCGCTCGTCATAACATTGGGATGATCTTTCAGCAGTTTAATCTAATGTCGAATCGTACGGTCTTTGACAATGTGGCATTTAATCTAACAGTATCAGGGTATCCTAGTCGTGATATTCACAAACGCGTCATGGAATGTTTAGACATTGTCGATCTCACCGACCGCGCCAGTCATTACCCTGCGCAGCTCTCAGGCGGTCAGAAGCAGCGTGTCGGTATCGCCCGCGCGATTGCTCCGAGCCCTAAAGTATTGCTTGCTGATGAGCCTACCAGTGCACTCGACCCTGCTACTACCCGCAGCTTACTTACCTGCCTGCGTGATATTAATCAGCAGCTTGGGGTGACTATTGTCATTGTCACTCACGAGATGAGCGTCATTCGTAGATTGTGCGATCGGGCCGCTCTCCTGCACGAAGGACAGCTACTTGAAGTTGCTCAAGTCCGAGACGGTCTGATTCAAGCCACCACTCCGATAGGCCAAGGCTTAGTCCACGAAGATTAGCGATAACCTAATAAAGCAAGAGAAATAGATATGTTGACTGGTGCTGAATTATCCGCCTCGATTGATAAGTTACTGGCTCTAAAAAAAGAGATCTGGCAGGCTACCCTCGATACTTTTATTATGCTTGGTATCTCTACCACCGCGGCGGTGACTATCGGCGGACTCTTCGGCGTATTCTTGTTTTTATCGAGTGACCGGCAGTTTTTACAAAACAAAGCATTATACGGGGTGCTCGGCGGCGTCACGAACTTTATGCGCGCTTTTCCGTTCGTGATTTTGATGATTGCGATGAGCCCTTTAACCAAAGCTATTGTCGGTACCGGTATCGGTCCGATTGCCGCTTCCTTGGTACTGGCTATCGCTGGCTCCTTTTACTTTGCGCGCTTGGTAGAACAAAACCTGCGCGAAGTCCCGCGCGGAATCATTGAAGCCACCGAATCTATGGGCGCTCGGCCCTTTACCATCATCAAAGTGCTCCTTAATGAGGCACGCTCAGGTATCGTATTATCAGTGACTATTTTGTGTATCAGTCTCCTCTCCTTTTCTGCAGCGGCTGGTATGATTGGCGGCGGCGGCTTGGGCGACTTAGCCATTCGTTACGGTTACTATCGCTATCAGACCGAAGTCATGGTGTTTATCGTCATCATGCTCTCTGTCATGGTCATCTCGATTCAAGCCTTTGGTAATTGGCTCGCGACGCGTTTAGATAAGCGCTAGTCTTAGCCTTTTTTGTCAAAGCACTATGATCAATGCTTATGGTCAACGCTTATGGTCAACGCTAGTGCTAATAAGACGTTGATAAAAAGGAGTTATCGACTCTCACTGCTGAGCACAAGCTTATGAATAATACGCCACCTTTGATGCAGATTACTCATAAGCAAAACGCTTGACTTTATAAGGTACTAAAGTTACTTTTGTGCTCTTTTTACGCACAGGTTATTTAGCAGCATTGCTTGATTGTGAATACCCAACAGACTCTACTCTAATCATTGTTTTAATGACTGATTGACAAGCCGTGACCCCTAATGCATTTTTATTAAGGATAATTTATGAAATTAACAGATATCAGCCGCCAATTAGCGCTTGGACTTGCCACTGTCGGCGTCTCAGGCCTCGTATTAGTCGGCTGTAATAACTCCTCAGCGCCAGAAGCGACCAAAGAAGCGCCAACTAACGAGACTACAACGGCGACCGATATCGATCCTGAGCACAGCAAAATCACCATTGGTACCACCGAAGGCGACTTCGCTGACATGGTACGTAACCAAGTTAAAGGCTCACTTGAGGCGCAAGGCTATGAGGTTGAGCTCATTACCTTTACAGATTATGTCCGTCCGAACTTAGCCTTGGCTGATGGCGACTTAGATATCAATATCTTTCAGCATAAGCCTTATCTCGATACCTTTAAGACTGAAAACGACCTAGATTTGATCGAAGTCTTTCAGGTGCCAACCGCGCCGCTAGGAATTTATTCGGGTAAAAAGAGTGACCTGCAAGACGCTTATAAGGGTATGAGCGTCTCAGCGCCAAACGATCCAAGTAACTTCGCTCGTGCGCTAGTGATGATGGATGATCTGGGCTGGATTACCCTAAAAGACAATATCGATCCGCTAACCGCAGCCAAAACAGATATCGCTGATAATAGCAAATACGATATCAATATCGTTGAATTAGAAGCGGCGCAGCTGCCACGCGCGCGCGATGAAGTGGACTTTGCCGTTATCAATGGCAACTATGCAACCGATGCTGGTATTGAGCTAACTGAAGCGTTATTCCAAGAGCCAAGCTTTAACTATGTCAACTGGTCAGCGATTAAGTCAGCCGACGCTGATAAAAAGTGGGTGAAAGACGTCACGAATGCTTATAACTCTGAAGCTTTCAAAGCGTACGCGCATGACTCTTTCCCAGGCTATAAATATCCAAAGATTTGGAATGCTAATGGCAACGAAGTGACCGCGACTGCTGGTACGGCGTCTGCTACTGGTGAAGTTGCTGCTGAGTAAGTTAAGCATTTTATTTTGAAATGACTATCGTTCAATTGCTTTAAGAGTATCGTAGCGCTACTTGAATGAATTTGACGCAGCATCAAAAAATAGCAGCACGCAGGTAAAATTTGCATCGATAGCACATTCATATGTAAACAATTTTGTTTCAAGCAGATAACATGAGCAGCGCTCACTACTCTAGTAGTGGGCGTTTTTTTGATGCCTAGCTCTTGATTCATTTTCCGGTAAATCGCGGTTTATATGATCTCAAAATTTATATGTACAAATATAAAACCCTTTTACGAGTAAGGATTTATAAATACAAAGACTCATTATTATCTATGTCGCTATGCCAATTCGGTTCTAGACTTTAAGAGACGTTACAAGCTGTTCGTACTTTGTAAAAAAGCGTCAGCTGCCCTTTCGCTTAGAGTCGCTTTTTTTTATAGTGGATAAACATTTTTGGCAACAAGGATAATAATATGAGCACAAAAAACTATACTATTCGCACGGCAGGGCAAGCTAACATTCCAGTATTAGGACTAGGGACTTGGCAATCTACAGGTAACGACTGTGTTGAAGTCGTCAGCAAAGCGCTGCAGATGGGCTATGAGCACATAGACACGGCGCAAGCTTACGGTAATGAAAAGCAGGTCGGTGAAGGTATCAAGCAATCAGGCGTGGCTCGTGATAAGTTCTTTTTGACCACTAAGATCTTCCCAGATGATATGAAGTTTGAACCTGAGAAGCTAAAAGCCGCCGCCGAGCAATCGCTAAAAGATTTAGATACGGATTATGTAGATTTGCTGCTATTGCACTGGCCAGATGACCGTGTGCCTTTATCTGAGACCATTCCTGCACTGTGCGAGCTACAAAAACAAGGTCTGACTCGTCATATTGGCGTCTCTAACTTTAATATTGCCAACATAGTAGAGGCAAAAAAACACGCTGATGTGCCAATCGTCGTCAACCAAGTTGAGTTTCATCCGTTTATTAAGCAAGACAGCTTACAGACCTTTTTGAATAATCATCATATTTTGTTAGAAGCTTACTCGCCCCTAGCGCGCGGTGATGTGTTCGATAATGAAGTGATTCAAAAAATCGCTGATAACCATAATGCCACGCCAGCGCAAGTCTCATTGGCTTGGATACTCTCAGATAAAGATCGCGTCGCTATTCCTAAGACCTCTAACCCTGAGCATCTGCAAGGTAACTTAGACGCCACTAAGATCGAGCTCAGTGCTGATGAGTTAGAGCAGATCGGCAAGTTGGCCCGTAGCGATGGCCGTAAAATCGAGCATCCTGACTATTCACCACAATGGGACGACTGATTTTAAAGGTTTGTTTTAATAGGCCAACTACTCTTGAAAATAAAACCCTTGAACGCAAAAAAGCCACCGATATAAGTATCGGTGGCTCTTTTATTGCAGCGAACTGAGCTTTTAGTATCTAAGTTTTTAATAGCCGTTTTACTGCTGTAACGTTTCCGTTTTATGGATAGGCTCAGCAGGATTGTACTGCTCAGAGGCAGGAGCCAGACCCTTACGATTATTTTCTTTTAAAGACTCCGCCACCTCAACAGGCATATAATTTTCATCGTGCTTAGCCAAGACCTCACCGGCGACAAAGGTTTCGCCTTGCATTTTGCCCGTAGCGACAACGCCTGAATTTTCAGCGAATAAGTCTGGTAAGATACCTTGATAAGTGACCGGAACCGTCTCTGCAAAATCTGTGATAGCGAACTGCACACTTAAAGGGTCATCAGGAGCACGTTGTACGCTACCGGCGACGACCATACCACCTGCGCGAATACGCTTATTTTGCGGCGCTTCACCTTGAGCAATCGCAGTCGGATCAAAATAATAATCTGTTTGCTGTCCGATAGCATAGATGACAAGCACCACAGCGATAGCCGCACCTGCTAGCGTAAACATAACCCACATAAGCTTTTTACGTCGAACGGCGTTCATATCTTACCTCTTTTATAAAATAGCTATTTTGCGCAGTAAATCTTACTGTAGTCTATTCACTATAAAATGTCATAGCGCTGCTGGGATGAATTTTAAGCAGCATCGAAAGATAACAGCACGCAAGTAAAATTTATACCAATAGTAGCGCGTTCAAATTTATAACAACTTTATTTTGAGCTAACTATATTTGAGCTAACTATAGTAGCTTTATAACGTTTATATGGTAGCGTAGCTGGTACAAATCAATAAAACCGATAAAACCTGAGTAAACTGCTGCGGTCAAACCTAATCATTGGGAAACTACTGTCACTAAAGGGACTATACAGTCCTAAGGAATTCTAAGAAGTATTAAGAAGCGCTGGCAGACATTTTATTTGGTCGCAGCGCTAGGCGGCTTACTAGAATGGCGCTGCGCCTGACGCGCTTGTTGAATAGTTAACTGTTTTAGTAGCGTCTTTCTTTGCGCGCGGCTATAGAAAATAAAAGCCAAAACTAGGCCAACAGTAATCGCCCAGCAAGACCAAACAAAAACGCCATGCTCACCCATAGCAAAAAACTCCGAGAGGCTATAAAAGTAAGGCTGCATTTGTTCTCCTAATGTACTTTCAAGGTACTTTAAAACGTAAACTACAATAGCGCGATGCTAAAACACTCAGAACATTTTGATATTATTAACGTTGTTACTATTTAAGTTGTTACTATTTAAGTTGTTACTATTTACGTTGATTGCGGATGTATTCTTTGACCCAAGCTTTGCTTTGATCGCGGTTTAAGATTAGGGTATTGGTCCGATAGATCGCAAGCGCTGCTACTAATAAATAGCTACCTATCACCATGAGCAGCAATGGCAGCCACATGTCTGCTGACATTTTTGGCGCTTCGGTCAGCGTAAAGGTTGCGCCTTGATGTAGCGTATTCCACCACTCCACTGAGTACTTGATTATCGGCAGATTCACCGCGCCGACGATGGATAAAATGGCGGCGGCTTTACCGCGATTAGAGGTATGCTCAAACGCAGCAAATAACGCCATTACCCCTGCGTACAAAAATGCCAAAATCAGCATCGAGGTCAGACGCGCGTCCCACACCCAGTAAGTGCCCCAAGTGGGCTTGGCCCAAATTGAGCCAGTAAGTAAACTAATCACGCACAACAAAAACCCAAAAGGCGCGAGTGCTTGCGCCACTAAGCTTGCCGTCTTTATCTTCCACACCATAAAGATCACCCCTAATACCGCAAGGGCAAAATAGATGGAGATCGCAAGGCTGGCAGCAGGAACATGAATAAAAATAATTCGGTAGCTATTGCCTTGCAGATAATCAGGCGGCGCAAAGACCAAACCCCAAATGCTGCCTATAGCCAGACAAATAGCCGCCAAAATACTAAGCCACTTCACCCAAGGCGAAAAGATACGAAAGAACTGCTTAGTCCCTACAGTAATCAAAAAACCTTGCCAAAGGCGCTGCCACACATTTGGCGATGAGACATTGTTGAGGTTGGGCATGGATTAGACCTATTACACAGCAAGTAAATGAAGCAGGCTTATGAGAGAGTAATCATTAACAAAGCTAGTAAGATAAACTAGCAACGATAAGCTAGTCATTATCACTAACGCCTTGTTTATAGTCGTTTTTTGCTCACCTTATCGTTGCTAGGTCACCAGCAAAAACGAGTATCCTCTATTATAGCAAAGTTGGCGCTTTTAACCACGCTGTAAACTCAAAGCCTAAACTTTCGCACAGCTCATCGCTAAAGCGCTTGATTAATTTAATTCAGCCAAGACATTTTCAGCGTCATCGCAATCACCCAAGGCATTACCAGTACGGAGATTATGCTACCCGCTAAGAGTAACGCCAAAATAGGCAAACCATTGAGGCCCGTCGCAAATAAGTCCACTGCACCCGTCGCAAAAATCAATACCGGTAGCTGCATCGGTAGCGCAATCAGAGGTACAAGCACCGCGCCGTTTTTTAGGGATAACGTTAAGCTACTCGCAATCGCCGAGAGCATCAGCAGCATCGGACTACCAACAGCAATCGATGCCATCAAAATACCTGCCTCAAACCAACTCAGGCCAAATAAAGGCACCGCTAATAAGCTCAGTAACGCCACAATGCCACTACTAAACAGCCAATGAATGGTGAGGCGCATCAGCACCCATAACGGTAGTGAGGCTTTGGCGACGACCAATTGCGCAAGCGTGCCGTTATCGAGTGCAGGCTTGAACAGTCCATCAACGCCCATAACTAAGGAGAGTAAAGCGGCAATCCACACCGCTGGCACCCCTAAGCGCTGCAATAGCTGCGGCTCGCTACCGACGGCAAGCGGAAATAAGGTCACAATCACCAAAAACAGTACTAATGGATATAACCACTGTACCGCGCCTTGCTGCTTGACTTGCCATTCACGACGCCACAATTGCATGAAGCCAATAGTGCGAGCAGCATTATTTATATCGCCAATATTAGCATCGCCATCATTATTGATATGGCCACTATTTATATTTTGTATGCGGCTCTCCGTCATTCGTTACCCTTTCTAGCCCTTTATCCTATACACCTAGCATCATATATTGAACATAGCCCGTGCTTAATATAAGCATTGGTTGGCATCACTTAGCATTGTTTAGCATTGTCATTACTGCAAAACAGTCGTTACCTAAAACCATTACGGTATATCTAAATCTTCGTCATCTGATAAATCAGGCTCTAGTGACTCATGTTCTGACAAGTCAAGATACGCTGACAAGTCCAGCACTTGATTGGCCACACCGACCGCCTGATGACTGGTCATTATTATCGCTCCTCCTGCCGCGGCAAACGCTTGTAAGCGCTCTTGCATTCGCGCCACCATATCGACATCGAGTGCCGTAAACGGCTCATCGAGTAGCCACAAAGGGGTGACATCAGGGCTCAATAGGTAAAGGCGGGCTAAAGTAATACGCCGCGTCTGCCCAGCGGATAAGTGGCTTGAGCTGATGGTCTCAAAACCCTGCATACCCACCCAAGCTAAAGCTTCATCAATATCATAGACGCTTGGCGTTATACCATATAGATTAAGCAAAAAAGTTAGGTTTTGGGCCACAGTGAGATTGGGATGAATACCGAGCTGATGCGAGACGTATAATGGTTGCACTGGCAAACCTTGCTGACCTAGATAGTCTATGTGCCCTGTTAATACTGGCAATAGACCTGCTAGCTGCATCAGCAAGGTGGTTTTACCCGTACCATTAGCACCAATAAGATGACAAATATCGCCAGCTGCTAACTGCAGATCAACGCCCGCGCACAAAGGCGTCTCACCGCGTTGTACGGTCACATTGTTAAGCGCTAACACCGGCATTGTTTGAGTAGCACAAAAAGATGACTCGTCCATCGAAACCTCTTATCTATTATTGCCTGAGTATTGCCTTCACAGTTCAATACTCAGGCTCGTAGCGATTTTAGCATTCGCTTGAGAAACGGTCTGTAATCTACAAACTGATTATAAACAATCCTCACAAGCATCTCGCACAAACATTCATTAAAAACATCCGTTACCTTCATGTCATAATACGCTATGCTAATACCACCACTGCAAACCTATAGTATAGCAAATAGTCGAATCTCATAATTTTAAATATGGCTGTAAATATGACCGCAAATACAACAATAGATACAACATCATCAAAGCCTACAAACAACTCTACGCTTGATACTTTACAGGGCAACTCACCCAGTCATAATGCCAATAAAGAGCAGCTGGCGGACTCCTCAATTCATAAGCTAATCGAGGCCCAGATTGAGTTTACGCAGCAGTGGCTCTGTCAGCAAGCTAAGCCGCTGGTCGATGACGCTTGGCAATGGCTTGGTACCCAGCCAATGCGTCAATACCTAAGCTGTGAGGACTTGCAGCATCTCATTAATGACTGGCTCCTCACTCAGCCGATGACTGAAGTCATGCGCACCGATATTAGAGCTATCCTGCAGACTGTGATTTATCATCCTGTCAATGACAACGTGCCGTTATCTGAGCTTGTCGATGAGACGCAAGTACAGACGCTAGCGAATTATATCGGCAGTCATCAGCAGCAGCGTAACGGACTGATACACGCGCTCATCGGTAATGACACCTTCGCCGATCTGCTGACTCAAACCTTGTATCACGCCATCAACGACTTTATGGAAAGCACGTTAGATAAAGCGGGCGGCGTCGGTAAGCTGATGAAAATGGGTCGCAGCTCTTTTGAAAAAGCCACTAATCGTAACTTAGACGAAAAACTGCAAACTTATTTACACCGTAATATCAAGGATTTAACCAATAAAGCAGAAGCGAACGCCCAAGCGCACTTATCTAACGAGGAAGTCTCAAGGCTACTCGTAATGGGCTGGGCTCGTATCAAAGATCAGCCCGTGAGCCAACTACAAACCTACTTAGACAACGATCCTGATAATGGGAGTATTCAGCACATCGAAGCCAGCGTGCAGCAAAGCTATAATCGTCTGCGCCTCTCGCCTTATCTGCGCAGTTTAGTCGCGGCGAGTGTCGAGACTTGGTACGACAATCATCAAGGCGACACTATCGCAGCCTTAGCCGCTAGCGTCAATATTGATGAGCTCGCCGTATCTAAACTCACTCCTACGCTATTGCCTATCATCGAGGATGCTATCAATAGCGAATGGCTGAGCGCGCATCTACGCGATATGTTGCAGGCCTTTTATGAGCAGCCTAATATTCAACAAATATTTGCGACAAAAGACTAATAGCTGCTTATTTGCTATTATTTTACAGACTAGAAGATAATGGATTATTTCTGAATCAGCTCAAACTTATAAGACAAAACTATGGATAGTAAGTCTAAACTCAGCTTATGGCAAAAACTCAAGCGGCTACTCACCAGTAGCGCGCCGCAAGACAGCAGTCCTGCTGACAATATTGACCATAAAGACAATATTGACAATATTGACAATATTGACAATGATAGCATTGCTATTGGCGCGGACAGAAAACAACCTGAAAGCTTGCGCGCTGAGAGTGCAAAGGATGACAATAAAAATAATCGCGCAGCCGATAATATTAATACCAGCAAAACGACTAAGGCCTCGTCAAGACAGGACTTCTCAAAGCGAGCATCTTTAAGCAAAGATTCTATTAATAGTAATAGCCCAAATCAGACGCCGATTATCGATTATTTAAAGCTCTATTTTCGTAGTAAACACTGGCATTATACGCACTACAAACCTAGGATCTCGGACGCTCAGCAGTCGCACTATCTATCACTGCGGATGAGAAACCGAAAAATAGACTGCGGCTACTTATTTCGAGTCCAAGAAAAAGAGCGTTTACTCGCGGTTTATGGGATTTTACCGTTTTTGATACCAGAGAGTCATCAAAGTGCGGCGATGTTACTGATGACCCAAATCAACTACGATATGGTCGTGGGTAATCTAGAGATGGATGTCAGCGATGGTGAGATACGCTACAAAAACGCGCTTGATGTCGAAGTGTTAGGACTCGATGACGATATCATTGAGCATTTACTACAAAGCGTAGTCGCTATGACCACTGTTGCTTACGAGGTATTTAGTGACTTACTAAATACGCAAGAGCCTAGCGAGGATATGCCCACTTTATTAGGCGAATTACGCGCGCAAGCGGATGCGCGTACTTATTTTTTAGCCAGCAAAAAAATGCAATAACCGCTTTTTTAAAACTTAGATTAACACATGAAGTGCAATACCAAATGCAAGGTGAAAAAAAGACCTAG
>NZ_JADQAL010000068.1:0-3114 GCF_022129275.1 Psychrobacter sp. Ps3 | reverse complement strand
TGGAACAATTTTAGCGATCAGCAGTGCCTATTTGCGAATGTTCAACACGCCCTAGATAAAAGATAAATAGTCTGGCAAACTAGACTGAGTATTATAAACCCTTACTATCATTAATGATATAGATTGATGGTCTGGATATCTTAATATTTGCTATTTTCTTACCTTTTATCTTGTTTTATTAACCTTTCGTGCGTTTATAGCTGCTTGAATAGTTGACAAGTTATATATGAATTTGACAGCTATAAGGATAAAAATTAGTATAAGTTGAGAGTTTGCACTGCTATCAGTAATGATCACGGCTTGTTTAAGCAAGGTTATAATGCGATGTAGCACATCTTTTGTTCACAGTTACAGCTTAAGCGACAAGGTCTAGCATCACTACAGCAACTTGCTTATCAGCCATTTATCTATCGCCATCTAGCTATTGTCAGCAAAACAACATGACCGCCGAGGACTATTATAACTTCCGACGATATGGTTATTTACTAGACTTATACGCGCAAAAAATGATATATAGTTGTATCGAAACTATGGTTTCATTAATTCGATTTCATTAATTTGATTTCATCGGTTTTATCCTTTTGTTCGTCAAATAAACGCTTGGAGCGCCTGCTAAAATTGTCCTTTAACAGACTCGCTTTAATAGACTTGTTATAGAGCAATGAGCAAGCGATGAACGCGGCGCTATTGAGCGACCAAACTCGGATGTGTAAATACCTTGAATATACTAGTACAGGGGGCTACATAGGTCGCCATGTACCATTCTCTTTTATTCTAATAATTGCAATCCTACATCGTTATGGACAGTACCTTGCTTGTAGTGCAAGCAGGCGATAGCACGACACCGTCATACCATGATCAATTATAGAATTATCATCTCTACTTTAAGGACGCTATATGAGTATCAGTCAAGCCATCGAAAAAGTCGAAACCCGCTACGCCCATCAGCCCGAATTTGTACAAGCCGTAAAAGAAGTTGCGCTTACTATTGCTCCTTTATATGACGCCCATCCTGAATACGAAAAAAATAAGATATTTGAGCGCTTAGTAGAGCCTGATCGTATCATTGCTTTTCGTATTAACTGGGAAAACGACAAAGGTGAAGTACAAGTCAACCGCGGCTGGCGGGTACAGTTTAGTAATGCGCTAGGGCCTTATAAAGGCGGCGTCCGTTTTCATCCTACCGTTAACCAATCGGTACTCAAGTTCTTAGGCTTTGAGCAAATCTTCAAAAATGCTTTGACTGGTCTGCCAATAGGCGGCGGTAAAGGGGGCTCAGATTTTGACCCTAAAGGTAAGTCTGACAGTGAGATTCGCCGCTTTTGCTACGCCTTTATGCGCGAGCTGCATCACTACGTCAGTAAAGACATGGACGTACCTGCAGGCGACATCGGTGTTGGTGGCCGTGAGGTCAGCTATATGTTTGCCATGTACAAGAACTTGACCCATGAATACAGCGGCGTATTAACTGGTAAAGGTGTCGGGTTCGGTGGCAGCTTGATGCGTACCGAAGCTACAGGGTATGGCGCAGTGTACTTTTTAGAGAACATGCTTAAAGTACAAAACGAGAGTATCGAAGGCAAAAGAGTATTAGTCACAGGCGCAGGAAACGTGTCGCTGCACGCGGCTGAAAAGGTCAATATGCTGGGCGGCATAGCTATTACTGTCTCGGATTCTAAAGGCACTTTGTACGACGAAAATGGCTTCGATCAAGAAAAAATCGACTGGCTGAAGAAGCAAAAAGATCAAAGCAAGCCTTTGGCCGACTATGTTGATAAGTTTGGCGGTGAGTGGTTTGCAGGCAAAAAACCTTGGCACATCAAAGGTGATATCGCTATCCCATCAGCGACGCAAAACGAAGTCGATGAAGACGATGCTAAGATGATGGTCGACAATGGTATCAAGTATGTGGTGGAAGGCGCGAACATGCCACTCACTGCCGAAGCGATCGATCATATCCGTGAGCACCGCGTCCATTATGCGCCAGGTAAAGCGGCCAATGCTGGCGGTGTTGCGGTATCAGCGCTTGAGATGTCACAGAACTCTGTACGTCAGTACAAGAGCTTTGAGCAAATCGATACGCGCCTAAAAAACATCATGAAAGATATCCATGACAGCGCCGCGTCTGCTTCTGACAAATACAACCAGACCGATAATGGTTATATCGACTATATGGCAGGTTCAAACATCGTTGGCTTTAAGCGCGTTGCTGATGCGTTATGCGCTTATGGCATCTTGAACTAATAGCGGCTTAGCGTAAGCTTGCTATCTGTGAGCTTGCCTAAATAGTAGTATACAAAAATATCGGGCTTGGCTGTTTAAAAGCCAAACGCGGTATTTTTTGGTTTAGGGTTTGGGTTTATTGGATTTATCATTTAAATAAACGCTAATACTGACGGATAATTTTCACCCCAACAGGCGGCGTAGCGAGCTCCTGACGTTCAAAAGCCCAATTATGACCTTCCCAAAAGTGCGCCGTCTTGTCGTTGTCATTAAAGCCAAGCAGCAGTATCTCTAAAGGCGCGATTGTTTTTTGTAGATGATTTATACTCTTCAGGCGCGGCACTGCTTTGCGAGCCGCTAATAGCAATCGATACAACAAAAACCCAGAGGTCGGTGCTGAAGAATGGATGTCAGCAAAGCTCGGATAGTCAGCGACCACCGGATGCTGCTCGGATAGTACGCGGCAATACTCCGTGCTATCAAAGATAGCCTTTAAGTCGTTCGTCATACTCAAGACTCGCTTGTTGCTGATAGGATCATCGTTCGGTTTAGGGTCATCAGCAGGGGTAGGGAACTGATAGCTGATATTACTAAGAAAAATACCCAAAGTGGCCTGCTGCGCTATCTGCTCGATTGCGATTAAGTTATTGCTTCTCGGCGGCAAGCCAAAATGCAATTGACTATCGCCAATCTGCCTAAAAAATAACAGCTTAGGTAAGGTTTTGGCAAGTGCATGAGTGGCAAAGAAGTCAGCATGAATGAAGTCATTGAACAGGACTAAGATATCGGTAGGCTTCAGAGTTTGCTCTAACGTTTCGATAGTGATCGAGGGGTTCCAAACAGTTAAATAAAATATATACAAACCTACCTATTTATTACTATAATAGATAG
>NZ_JADQAL010000024.1:0-42293 GCF_022129275.1 Psychrobacter sp. Ps3 | reverse complement strand
GTGAAGGTGGCCGTACTGTAGGTGCTGGTGTGGTTGCAAGCGTAAGCAACTAATAGCCAATGCTTTAGTAATCAGTTTTAAGATTACTAAAACATGAAAGCCGCTCTCTTTTTTGAGGGCGGCTTTTTTTGTGGGTGGCTATATTTTTTATAGGTGGTAATAAGAGTTAAGATAGTCTTTACACGGCTATACTAATAGTTGTATTTATTAATAATGATTAAAGGTAGGAGAGGGAGTGGTGCTAACCATAGAGTTACTCAATAAACACTTATTTAAAGCGCAAAGCATTATCCAAGCTGTTGCCGATATCGAAGCTCTTATACAACCGCAAGATGCTTGGAGTTATCAGACTCTAGTAGACTTGCTTGAGCAAGATAGCATTGATTTATTAGTCGTTTATCAAAGCGATGCAGTCGTTGGCTACTGTCTTTATCGAATGATGTTCGAGCAGGCAGAAATCTTGCGTATAGGCACGCACCCTAATTATCAGCGCCAAGGTATCGCTTCAAAACTATTCGCTAAGTTAAATCAGCAGCTACAAGCGTTAAATGTTGAGAGTTTATTATTAGAAGTGCGGGCAGATAATTTGCCAGCGATAGCTCTGTATGAGCAGCAAGGCTTTGAGACGATCCATCAGCGCAAAGGTTATTATAAAACGGCATACAAGCCTGCTATCGATGCGTTGATTATGCAGCTTAATTATAAAAATAAAGCAGATAGGAGTGGATAAGGTTATCGATGATAAGGCAGCTTAGAGCTGTTATTTTTGCAGTCTTCTATAGAAGGTACATAACTCTCATCTTCTTGCATACGCGTCAGCAGAGTAATACGCTGAGTTAGCATCTCCACCATCAGATTGATATTGGCTTGTTGTTTTTTGACTTGTGCTAGTTTTTGCTGAGTGACTAGCAGTTGCTCATCAAGGTTTAGATTACCATCGTAATAGTCATCCAAGCTATTTTTTATCTCCGTTAGCGTAAAGCCGATAGCCTGCGCGCTTTTGATCAGCTCAATACGTTCAATACATTCAGGATGAAACTCAGTATAAAGCCGCGAACCTGCTTGCCGCTTACGAGACCTCAGCAGACCTAGCTCGTCATAATGACGCACGGTATCTTTGGTGGTATTGGCTCTTTTGGCCAAAGCTCCTATGAGTAAAAACGCAGTATCTGGCATCGCAGTCTCTTTGTGTTTGTCAATCTTATCGATTAAATGTCGTCCATTTTGAGCCATTAGTAGCAGTTTAGAGTGGCCAAAATTTTGAATGCCCATTAGAGCTATCAAGCTGAGCCACAGGCAGTGGCTGATGGGGCTGAATGGGCCAGCTAATAGCGCCTTTGTGTAATAAACGCTCCAGCTGCGCTAAAAACTGATGGCGGTCAAGAGTAGTCGCGCCTAAGCTTAGTAGATGGTCATTAGGCAGCTGACAATCGACTAACGCTACGCCGCTATCAATACAGAGCTGCATCAAACCCCAAAACGCTAATTTTGAGGCGTTAGAGGCGCGATGAAACATCGACTCACCAAAGTAGATGTGGCCAATCTTTAGTCCATAGAGCCCGCCTATCAGCTGTCCATTCTCATCCCACACCTCGACGCTATGAGCGAAACCATAGCGATGGAGCTCGGTATAAGCCTCGATCATCTCCTGATGAATCCAAGTGTGCTCACCCTCAGGCAGTCCATTACTACGTGGCAAACTACAAGCATGAATGACTTCATCGAACGCTTGATTGACCGTCAACTGCCAACGCGAGCGCCGAGCTTGCTTACGTAGCGATTTGCTGGGCTGATAGTCGCTTGGCACAATGACACAGCGCGGCTCCGGGCACCACCAAGCAATAGGCTCATCTTCATTAAACCAAGGAAAAAGCCCTTGCGCATACGCCGATATCAGCGTCTCAGGCGCCAGATCACCGCCTAGCGCTACTACGCCATAGCCATCAGGATCGACCGCGTTAGGATGGGGAAAGTCATAACGCCCAAGACTTTTAACGGTTTTATAAAAAGTCTCAGGCGTCATGTTGTGCATATTAAGCTTATTGAGCATATAGGTTCTTATGTCACTCAGTCTTTTGGCGATTGCTTTAACTAATCTATCGTCAAAGTCGAGGCGTAAGTGTGATCAGCAGCAACTGTTTCGCCAATAGCATCTAAGTACTTTTCAGCATCGAGAGCAGCCATACAGCCAGTTCCTGCTGAGGTAATGGCTTGACGATAAACATGATCAGCAACGTCGCCTGCGGCATATACGCCTTCAATACTAGTTTGGGTAGCGTTACCATTGATACCGCTATTGACGATAATATAACCATCATTCATCTCAAGCTGGCCTTTGAACATGTCAGTGTTGGGCTTATGACCAATAGCGATGAATATACCATGGATATCTAGCTGTTTGGTTGTGCCATCTTCGGTGGACTCGATAACGACGCCATTGACGCCCATATCATCACCAACGACTTCGCGAACGGTATGATTCCACTCGATTTTGACATTGCCATTTTTGGCTTTTTCAAACAGCTTGTCTTGCAAGATCTTCTCAGAGCGTAGGCTATCGCGGCGATGCACTAAAGTCACTTCTGAGGCAATATTGGATAGATATAGCGCTTCTTCAACCGCCGTATTACCACCGCCAATGACCGCGACTTTTTGATCTTTATAAAAGAAACCATCACAAGTGGCACAAGCAGATACGCCCAAGCCTTTGAACTTCTCTTCTGACTCTAAGCCGAGATACTGCGCTGAGGCACCAGTTGAGATAATGAGCGCATCGCAAGTGTAGCTGCCATTATTACCAATCAAAGTAAAAGGGCGCTCCGTTAGTTGTACTTCATTAATATGATCATAGACCAGCTCGGTACCGAAACGTTCGGCATGCGCTTTCATGCGATCCATCAGCGCCGGACCTGTTAAATCGTGAGCATCACCTGGCCAGTTGTCGACTTCAGTGGTGGTCGTCAGCTGTCCACCGACTTCGAGACCGGTAATCATGACCGGCTTGAGGTTAGCACGCGCAGCATAGACAGCAGCGGCATAACCTGCGGGGCCTGAGCCTAAGATAATGAGTTTTTCGTGACGCGGCGCTGTAGTGTCAGTTGCCATAACATATTCCTTACTAATGGTTTAATGATCTAGTTATAGATATAAAGCGTTATAAGTTATTAAAATGAAAAATAAAAAATTGCGACTAAAGTAGTTTGTTAAAGTGCGATGTGATAATAACATAAGGGCAGTGGGCAAAAAGTGCAAGTTTGCTAAAACAAACATCGCTATGATTAGAACTAAACGACACCTCAAAATTAAAGCCCGCTTTCTTAATACACAGTCACCACTTTGGCTAGGTATTTGTTATCATAAGCAGTGATAGCAAAAGCAGTAAAAGCCGCAGTAAAAGCTATAGAAACAGCGACTTGTAAATATAAAGTCATATGGATTGAGCTTTACTGACAGTGAGCTGGAAAGTTAAAAATTTAGAAATTAAGCATAAAAACACCTAAGCACGATTGTCAGCAATCGTGTGTTACCATTTATTTAGTATCAATATATTGATAAAGGCAGATCCTACGTGATATCAGCAGCAGTTATAGACTATTTAAAAAAAGGGATATTTACCATTCTTGGGCTAATGCTAGCAGTCTATCTGTTCATTATCTTGGTGACGTATACCGGGAATGATCCTAGCTGGTCACATATCAGTAGCGATATGACAACCATCAATAATATGGGCGGCGCGACAGGTGCGTGGTTGTCTGACTTGCTTTATAGCTTTTTTGGCTATAGCGCGTGGTGGCTGCTGGTATTTATGGTTTATGAGTCTATCCTGATTTGGTGGAATAACAAACCTACCTTTTGGATATTACGTTTGGTGGCTTATGTCTTTTTGCTGCTGAGCGCTAGCGCTTTATTCGCGCAATTAATAGCATTAATCCAGCAAGTGGCAGACCCGGTGACATCAGGTCTCAAGGGCGTCGCTGGTGGTATCATCGGGCTTGAGCTACAGGCACGCTTAGCGCTGTTATTAACGAAATGGGGTAGCCTGTTATTTTTGAGTGTTTTTGTAGTAGTGACGGCCACTTTTGCTTTTAACATTCATTGGTTATCGTTATATCGTAAATTGACTGATCTGCATTGGCTCGGTTCTGGCATAGGCAGTACAGCTAGTACAGTCTCTGATACTGACCAAGCTTTGGATAGCGGTGCCTTGACCCGCGATGATGGCATTGATGTGATCGATCAAAGCAGCGCTGCCCCTACGCCAGCTGCAGACTATGAACAGCTACCACTTGAGCTGCAACAAGAGTCTAGCACCGCTGCCCAAGATAGCGGCCGCTTTAGCCATGTGTTGACTGACTTTTTAGCTAAGTCAGGATTGGGCGCTAGCGTCAAAGAGGCGATAGCAAATGCTGAAGCGGCGGCGACTAATAAAGCTGCGAGCGATCATCTACAGCCCGCTACTGCTACCGCAAATACGCAGAACGCTCAGGAGCTGGCTCATCCGCGCCAACAAAACACTAGCGCCGCTACTGCGCCGCTACGCAAAGTTGAGCCAAGCTTTGCTTGGAATGATGACGAAACGGTAGCTGACTTGCTCGCGCGTGATGCCGCTATCGAGCAAGCAGAGCAGGGCGGTCCAATCGAGCACATGACTCATTTAGAATCTAAGCAAACAACGCTTGATGAGCCAAAAGAGATAACTGAGACTGCTGCTAGCGATGCTAGTGATGCAGAAATGCATCGAGCAAACGCTACCATCAATAATGAAGGTCATGATGAATCAGCCAATACTGATACTCCTAATGAGGTATTAGACAGCAAAGCAGTACCAGCAGTGTCAGCTCAGGTTGATGATCTAGCTGATGCTTGGTTGGCTGAGCATAGCACTGTCGAAGCGAGTATCGCTAAACCTAGCACCACTGAACCTAGCACCGCTGAACAAACCGTAAGCGCTCCTCAAGCTTCAACTACTCAGCAGGCTGATGCTGAGTTAGAGCCCATGCAAACCACTGGTACTGAAACCACTGACACTGAAATAACTAGCGCCGAAATAAATAACATAGAAAAAAGTAACAGTGAGACAGCAGCTAGCGAAAATAATGCGATTGAATCAGCTGTGGCTGCGAATCCTATAACAAAACCTTCCGCCGCTGCAGTGGCTACAGAGCGTGCAGCTACGCAAACGACATCAATAGCTAGCCCTGCTGGTGAGCCAGCGCCGACAGCCAGTGCCTCCTCGCTTACAGATATGACCCCAACCAATACGCCGCCGTCCAATCCAAAAGAAGCGCCTAAAGCGCAGGAAACGACTGAGGAATTACCGGTAGAGTCAGCACCAGTGACAAAACCTGCGGTAAGCTTTGCGGTACCTGATGGCGATTCGAGCAATCTCATTACTGATATGATGCCGGAAGACAATAGTCCGGCAAGTAATGAGGACTTGGATGAGCCAGTCATGCCGGATATTCATGATGATGACGCTTTCACTAAGCGCTCAAGATCGATGCAAACCGCTCAGTACCGCAGTAGTCTCAGTAAAATCCCAGAGCTGTCCATTCTCGATGAGCCTGATCCTGATCGCAAGCCGAGCTATACCGAAGCCGAGCTTGAGCAATTATCAGAGCTACTAGAGATCAAGCTGCAAGAGTTCAATGTCAAAGCCGAAGTTGTCCAAGCAATTCCAGGACCAGTCGTCACCCGTTTCGAAGTTGATCTTGCTGCCGGTATCAAAGCCAGTAAAGTCACCGGTATTGCGCGCGATTTGGCTCGTTCGTTATCTATGGCATCATTACGCGTGGTCGAGGTCATCCCGGGTAAGCCTTATATCGGTATCGAGGTACCTAATAAGCAGCGCGAGATGGTACGTTTGATTGAGCTATTAAATACCGATAAGTATAAAGACCCTAGCGCGCAAATCAGCATGGCGATGGGTAAAGACATCGGCGGCAAGCCTATCATTACTGATCTGGCGCGCGCGCCGCATATGTTAGTCGCCGGTACCACAGGCTCTGGTAAGTCGGTACTGGTGAACTCTATGCTGCTCTCGATGCTACTGAAATACACGCCTAATGAGCTCAGACTGATCCTCATTGATCCCAAGCAGCTTGAGTTGGCCAATTACAATGAGATTCCTCATTTGCTGACGCCTGTGGTGACCGATATGACAGAGGCGGCCAGTAGCTTGTCTTGGTGTGTGGCAGAGATGGAGCGCCGCTATCAGCTGATGAGCCTGCTAAAGGTGCGTAAACTTAATGAGTTTAATAAGAAAGTCCTCGCCGCTGAAAAAGCAGGTAAGCCAATGCTCGATCCCTTATGGCGGCCCAATGACAATGTCAGTATCGATCAAGCGCCTAAGCTTAAAACATTACCGATGATCGTCATCGTCGCCGATGAGTTTGCTGATATGATTATGCAAGTCGGCAAACAAGCCGAAGAGCTGATCACCCGCTTAGCGCAAAAATCACGGGCTTCTGGTATTCACTTGATGCTAGCGACTCAGCGTCCTTCAGTTGATGTGATTACCGGTCTGATCAAAGCCAATATTCCCGTACGCGCGGCTCTACGCGTCAACTCAAAAGTCGATTCGCGTACGATACTAGATAGTGGCGGCGCTGAAGACATGCTCGGTAATGGCGATATGCTGTTCTTAGGGCCAGGTCAAATTGAGCCAGACCGCGTGCATGGCGCTTATGTTAGTGATGAGGAAGTCAACCGTGTCTGTGATGCCTGGCGTGAGCGCGGCGCTCCAGATTATATCGATAATATGGCGGGTAACTTTGAGTTATCAAGCTCTGGCGGTGGTAGCTCTGGTGGCAGCGCGTCGGGCGAAGATGACGATCTTTATGATGAAGCAGTGGCCTTTATTATGGAGACGCGCAAAGTCTCCGCCTCGTCCATTCAGCGCAAATTTAGTATCGGTTATAACCGCGCGGCGCGTATCGTAGACTCAATGGAGGAGGCCGGTCTGGTCAGCTCTATGGGTAAAAGCGGTAAGCGTGAGCTGCTGATGTAGCTGCAATTAGATTGGGTTTATCTAGCAAAAAACGAGTCACGAGAGTGGCTCGTTTTTTTGTTGTACATTGTGTTCTCGCCTAATTCTGGGCTATAGTGTTTGCTGATATGTTTTACAACCAAGAGCTATGCAAGGATGCTTTATGTTTAAAGAATACACCCAATATGACGCGCTAGGCTTAGCAGATCTCGTCAGCAAAGGCGAAGTCAGCGCCAAAGAATTGCTTGATAGTGCCGTTGCACGCGCCAACAAGCTCAACCCCAAACTCAATGCCATAATTCACCGTTTCGATGAGCGCGCTTACGATCAGGCGCAAGCAGGGCTACCGTCTGGTGCGTTTACAGGCGTGCCTTATTTACTCAAAGACTTATCATACAGCTTCGAGGGCGAGCCTTTGACCATGGGTAGCCGTAGCGTTAATATTCAGTCAGATTATGATAGTGAAATTGTCAAACGTATGAAGGCCACAGGAGTCAATACCTTTGGCAAGACCAATACGCCTGAGTTTGGACTGATTATTACCACTGAGCCCAAAGCGCATGGTGCCACTCATAATCCGTTTAAAAAAGGCTATAGCTCGGGCGGCTCATCGGGTGGTAGCGCGGCAGCCGTAGCAAGTGGTATCGTACCCATGGCAGGCGCGGGTGACGGCGGCGGCTCTATTCGTTTCCCAGCGGCTTGGTGCGGCGCGTTTGGTCTCAAACCTAGCCGCGGTCGTAACCCAATGGGTCCTAAAGTAGGAGAAGGTTGGGAAGGCGCGGTTGCTGATCACGTGATTACCCGCAGTGTGCGTGATAGTGCTGCGATGCTTGATGCCACGAGCGGGGCCGAGGTTGGTGCGCCGTTCGTGATTGCACCGCCCGAAGGTAGCTTTTTAGAGGCGGCGATGCGCGCACCTAAGCCGCTGACCATTGCGCTGCATCAGCAGCCGCTGATTGCTGGCACAGTAGTGGATAAAGAGGTGCTAGCGGTACTCGAGCAAACGGCTAAGCAGTTAGAGGCCATGGGGCATCGCGTGGTACCTGCCGAGCCGAATATCAACATAGAGCAGTTTTGGCATGATTTTATGGTGGTCGTCTGTACTCATACCGCCTTTACTATCGATGATATTGAGCGCCACTATGGTGCTCATCACGTCAAAAAGCTAGAACCTCAAACTCAAAACATGGCGCTACTAGGACGCTCGCTATCCGCAGTTGATTTAGCGCACGCTAAGCAAGGCTGGCACAATAGCCAATATCAGACCGGATTGTTATTAGAAACTTATGACATGATTTTGTGTCCGACCGTACCGACGCCAGCGGTCAAACACGGTGTACTGCCACCAAGCGTGATGGATGAGATGCTGATGCGCAGCGCTGAGCTGCTTAATAAAGGCATCGATATGGGTAAGTATGCCTTTAGCTCTGGCATGATAGAGAAGCTTAGCCATCCGGTACTCAGTAAAATGGCCTTTACCTTATTAGGTAATGTCACAGGCTTGCCTGCAGTTTCTGTACCCGTCGGCATGAGCAAAAAAGGCTTGCCTATTGGCATGCAGCTGATCGGGCGTATGAATGATGAGACGACACTATTTAGTGTGGCAGGAGAGATGGAACGCACTGGCATGTTTACTAAACCAGCGTTTGCAAAATAGGTAGATAAGAAGACGCTAATCGAAGCGGTAAATATCCATTCCTAAGCTATGATGCGCCATGCTTTGATGCACGACACTGACGCGTTGACCCGCACCTAAAGCAAAAAACAGCGGCAATAGGTGCTCATCGCTTGGATGGATATCTTTGTAATTGGGATATCGCTGCCAATTTAAGGCGGTAGGGATATCAGTTTTGAGCTGCTGCAATAACCAGAGCTTAAAATCCTTTGCCGTCTTATCAATGCTATCAGCTTCCCAGCGCATTGCTTGTAGATTATGAGTAATGTTGCCCGAGCCGATGATTAGAATTTGCTGCTCGCGCAGACGAGCAAGCTGCGCGCCCAATTGATAGCATGCTATGCTGTCATAATGCTGTGGTAGCGATATTTGTACCACAGGTACATCGGCATTAGGATAGAGATGACGAAGCGGTGACCAAACGCCATGATCGCTGACTCGTAGCGGATTCGCTGCAGTATTGATACCGCGCGTGCTGAGCTGCTGCGCTAAAGACTCAGCAAGCGCGGCATGTCCTAAAGCTGGGTATTGTAGTTCGTGTAACTGTTGATTAAAACCTGAAAAGTCGTGCCAAGTCTTGGGCTGCGGGTTACTGCTAATCTCAAGCTGAGTAGATACCCAGTGCGCTGACATAATGATAATGGCGCGCGGCTTAGGTAGGTTTTGTCCGATACGTGCAAGCGCACTGGTCGTCGCAGACTGCTCGATAGCTAAGGTCGGCGCGCCATGCGAGATAAATAAAGCAGGCAGTTTGGCCGCGTTAGTCAAGCCTATAGGCGCATCTGACCAAGCCGCCGCACCACTGATAGGCGCAGTGGTATTCAGGCTTTCATGATGCAAGCTGTGATTTATCGGGCTTGTGGCTGTAGCTGACTTTGATTGATTCATGTCAGCTTTATTAGGGCAGATTCGCGTTTTTCAATCCGATTGGCTGTTTTCGCTTAGCTCTGGTACTAGTTGCCGCGGTGATAAGGATGATTGTTATTGATACTCATCGCGCGATACAGCTGCTCCATCAGCACGACGCGCACTAGCGGGTGCGGTAACGTGAGCGCGGATAATGACCAGATCATATCAGCCTTTGCCAGTACAGCAGGTGAGACGCCATCAGCGCCGCCTATCACGAGCGCCACATCCATGCCTTGCGGCATTACATCGGCAAGCTTATCTGCCAACTTCTCAGTTGAGAGCATCTTGCCTTTGACATCGAGCACCCATAACTGCTCATGACCTGAAGCGTTATGCGCCGCCAGTATCGCCTGTCCTTCTTGCTCACGGTACTGAGCTAGATTAGCGGTCGATGGGTTTTTTGCGCGTTTTGCCGCCGCAATCTCCACAATGTCTGTGCTAATCATAGGTTGGATACGTTTGAAGTATTCATCAAACCCGGTCTGTATCCATTTAGGCATCTTATTGCCGACGCTCAGTATTCTTATTTTCATGACAGTTAGCACTCCAATAATTGAGTAAAAATAACAAAAGAAGTCTACGCTTAAGTTAATGTAACAAACAAGCCTTTTACCTGCCTTTTTTTTATGCTTAACTAGCATTCGACAAACAATAGTTTGTTTTGTCACTAACCTGTCACTGGGTTATCTTTTTTATGGAGTTAATCAAAAGTTTTTACGAAAGGAGTCGTTTATGAACCGTACTATATCAAGCACATTCACCTTAACTGCAGCAGCATTGCTGTCTACTTCTGTGTTTGCCGCCTCGCTAGATGGCACTCAGTGGCAAACAGTCGATGACAAAACCGGCGAAAAAAAAGCCATCATTCAGCTAAATGAAAAAGGTGGCAAAGTCTCCGGCAAAATCATCAAGGTACTCGATAAACAAAAAGCAAAGGCAGTCTGTACCAAATGTCCCGGCAGCCTAAAAAACAAACCAGTCGAAGGGCTGCAGATTCTAACCGGTCTAAAAGCAGACGGTAATAATCAGTGGAGCGATGGCAAACTGGTTGATCCGGAGTCTGGCAAAGTCTACTCAGGAAAAATTACGTTGAGTGACAATGGTCAGAGCTTAGATTTGCGCGGCTACGTGGGTACGCCTTTGTTTGGCCGCTCACAGACTTGGCAGCGTATCAAATAGTCGGCGCAAATAGATATAAATAAAAAGGAGGATTAATCATTATTAGCCCTCCTTTTCTATACTGATCTATGCTGACTCTTTGGAATAAGCAACAAAGCTATAACGAAGTTCTCATGATCAGCGCATTACGGCTGTCTTATGAGCGGCTCTAAAGTGTCACTAGGGTCAGTGTTGTCGGTGTCATTAGGGCCATCGTGCTTTCTAGGGATGACGCTGAGCATAGCATCAGACTCTAAGATGATAGCTTCGACATCATTTATATTATGAATACCTTCTTTACGCATCGCACTTTCAAGTTCTTGCCGAGTGAGCCGTTCCTCAAACATCGCCGTTGTCAAAAACTCTCCTTGATAAAACAAAATACGCGGCTCAGAGAGAATAAGACGACCAAAGTAAGGCGAGTAAGAAGCGTACTTGGTCACCGCATACTGTAATAGATATAAGGTCACAATAGAGGCACTACCTTCAATGAAGGGGATTTCCTTGAGCAAGATAGTACTAGCACCCAACGAGCCGATCATCACCGTCACAATCCAGTCAAAGTTATTGAGCTGCGAGGTTGAGCGCTTACCTGAGACTTTGGTGGTGACGACAATTAAGATGTAGACCAGCACAGCCGTCAGCACGATACGTAAAAGCTTTTCTATATTGTCAAAAAACAGCATATCCATAACGATCACCTCTATTTATATTTCTAGCTACTGATTGCAAACCGCTGTTCGTTAAACGCAGTGCATAATTTGCTCAGCCTAACGGATTTTGTGGCGTAGTAATAGCGCAGTAGGATAGAAGTTTTGTATTCACATAGAATTTAGAGACAAACTAATAAAAATCAGCTCATAGCACTGTTTTGACTCACCACATTTTGCGTAGCGGCCAGTCGTTGACAGGCTAGTAGGTTGACGTGTGGAGAGATTGATAGGTTGATCAAAAGCTACTTTGGGCTTAGTAGCCGATTAAACAGCCAAATACCGATGCCAGCGCTGACAAAGGTGAGCAGCACAATCGCGATTAGAGCGAACAACAATGGCAGCGGCTGCTGTAGGCTCATTTCTATAAAGACTTGCCGATTGGCCTCATCAAATAGCCATAGCCAAATAGTAAAAAAGTACAGCGCGTTCAGCAACCAAACAATGCCCGTACCGCCAATAGCTAGTCTGACCATCTCAGCTTTACATAACGCACGGCTGTAATATTTGATAAATTTGTGCACGGCAATAAAAGCGCCGACTAAGATAGAGAGTAACGTCACCAACTGCGGATTGAGCGCAATTTGCGTTTGCAGCAGCATTAATAAAGCGCTGGCGAGAATATAACCCACCATAAAAAACCCTAAATACTGCGCGAGTTTGACTGACTGAGCTTTAGATTTACTTAAGTTTGCAGGTTTGCGCGACATAACTTTGCCTATATAAACATATTACGAGCTGAACGATACAGCTAAGACTATTTTTCGGCAGTCCAATCAAGCATAGCATCGAGTACCGGGCGTGCCAAATAAGGATTTAGCGCGCTGTCGGTATTTATGATTCCGACTACCGCATAGTCTTGTCCGGACTGTCCTTTGACATAACCTGCCATGGCAGTGACATTGCTTAAAGTGCCGGTTTTTATCCAAGCTCGGCCTATAGCCTTTGACTCTGGCAAGCGTTCGCTATGATGCATAATTGTGCCACTAACCCCTGCAACGCCTAATGAGTTGACATAAGCGTCAAAGCTGGGATGGCGATAGGCAAAGCTCAGTAGCTCATTAAGATTGGCGGCGGTCAGCGTGCAATCGCGACATAGTCCTGAACCATTGGTCAGATACGGCGGGGTAGTGGTCAGATTGGTTTGCCACCAGTCATCGATGCGCGCTAATGCCTGCGGGTAATCAGTCGTTGTTGCTTGCCCAAATTGATACAGGCTAGTAGCGTTTGGTTTAGTATTATTAACGTCAGTTATAGTCTGACCCTTAACAGCGCTGCTATTCGCGGCGCTGTTATTTGTATCAATAATATCTGGGCGCTTAGCATCATAATAACTGCCAATGGAGAGCGCTACTTGCTCAGTCATTACATTATTGGAGAAGTGATTGATATCGTATATTTGCCGCGTCAAATTATAAGAGGGATAACTGACTAGCGGTAAAGGCGATAACGGGAGAGAAGATAAACCACTAGTTGAGTGGTACGCCGCGTAAGGCTTTTCTTGACTGAGTACCTCTCCGCTAAGCGTATTACCAAGCGCCTGCCATTTACTAGCGATGACACGAGCGGCAAAGTCTTTGGCATCTGGGTGGTTTACATAGAAGACATGCTCACCGCAGCTCTCTGGCAGCTTGGCATTAAGGGCGAGTTTATCTTGTTGCCAGCGCGGCGCTAAGCTATTACGAGCCTGCGAGCAGCGGGCACTGCGAGTGCCTATGTGACTTGGTAACTGGTAATTGGCCAACTGCGGGGTATAAGTGAGCTTTGCTTGTCCATTTGCCATAGGATACGTTCTAATAGCAAGGCTATTAAAGTTCACTAAAAAACCATCTGGACTGGCATTATAAGGGCGCAGAGGGGCGTTATCGAAAGCGGCTGGATCTTTACTGACGTTATTAAATATTGAGCTGTCGACAATGATATCGCCATCGATGTGGCGAATGCCGGTTTTTTGTACTTGATAAAGGAGCTGCTCTAAGCGCGCGTGGGTCATTTTGGGGTCGCCGCTGCCCTGAATGATCAAGTCGCCTTGCAGTCTATCGCCAAGGATGAGGCCGGTATGATAGACCCGAGTAAACCAAACAAAATCTGCGCCTAGTGTGTCGAGTGCCACAAAGCTAGGTATCAGCTTCATAGTGCTGGCAGGGGTGCGCGGGGTATCGATATTATGGCTAATCAGAGGTGTAAGTTGGCGTTTGCCAGTATCTTTGCTCTCGCTATGGCGGACGCTGCGGCTTTCATCGGTGTTCAGTACCGGCGGGTTCTCTAAGCTTTGATAAGTGTAAGGGTCGTCGGTATAAGCTTGCAGCTGACGATTCTGTTGCTCGATGGCTTGCTTGTCGACAGCAATGGTTACATTCGCGGCTTTGCTACTATTAGCTTTGCTACTATTAACAGAAACATTATCATCGGCAGGATCGTTCACAGGAGCATCACTGGCGCTTGCTGCCACTTTGTCTACGGATACCGTCGTCGAATCCGCGCTATTACGCTCAGCACTGCCCTCAGAATCATGGTTAGAGTTATCATTAGTATCGCTATCGATGACTTCTATAATCGCGGGTAAACGACTCTTGGTTGTATCGCCGAGTGGAGTAATGAGGATACTTATCGTATCAGGGCTGAGCTCGGCTTTGTTTAACGCCGCCTCGATAGAAGCGGGTAGCGCGGCTTGTGAGGTGAGCGGCATTACGCTCAGCATAAGGCCCGTCAATAGCTTTGAGCGCTGGACATGCCGATGGCGACTAGCAGAGTCAGTAGCACAAGAGATAGTAAGCAGATTTGAGAATCTAGAGAGTATTGTCATGAGGCATCGAGCTTAAATCGTAAAACGGCGTATAGTAACATGAGTGGCTATGCGAGTCTCAAAAAGCGCATAAAACACAGACTAAAATCGCACTCTTAGCGCACATGCAAAAAAGCCATAGCGGTCATTAGGGCGTCATTATAAGCATCATGGCTACCAAACTCAGGGATATTGTAATGAGCGAGTATTTTGGACAGTTGCTGTGATGCTTTGGGCGTATTCGGGTCGCGCTCGCCCATACGTTGACTGTATAAGCGTCTAACATCAAGCACTTCATTGGGCAAAGTAGTACCCATATATTGCTTGATTAAGGGATTTAAAAACGCGATGTCTATCTGCGGACAAAACCCAACGATAGGACGGTTACTGATAAAGGGCAGTAGCATGGACAGCATCTCATCATAGCTCAGACCCTGAGCGACATCGGCGCTCCGTAGACCATGAATGATGATAGTATCGCGATCGGGCATGACCGGCGGGCGACAGACTAGATGTAGGCCATTACCAGTATCGATAGTATCGCCATTGATATGAATGGCGGCGACTGAGAGCAAGTGATGCTTACGAGGATTGAGACCCGTCATTTCACAATCTATCGCCACCCATTGATCTTTTATAGGCGGCTCAAACATCGGGGCAAGCTCCGCACGTTGTAGCTTGTTTTTTTGCCATTGGTTTGATAATTGCTTAAGCCAACTCATAAGTGTTTGCTTCTCAATAATAGTGGTAGTCAATAAGCAGTATAGCGCTTACACCGTTTAATTCTGCCTTAACCGATCTCGAGCTGGTAGTGCTGGCGTAGCTGGTTTTTGAAGCTCTTCACGACCGATAAGCACTCTTTTAATACATCGCGCTCAAGCGCCGATAGGGTCATAGGGTCGACTTGCCGAGCATACTTATTATCAGTCGCAAGCGCTACTGCCAAGCGCTGACCCATAAAGAACTCCAATGCTTCGTTTAAGGTGGTCGCTCGCTCTTGATTGAATACTCCAGCTTGCACGAGTGCCCTGAGCCGACCTCTAGTACTAGGCACGTGTAGGATGTCATATTCCAATGCCATACTGCGTATGCCATGCACTAACGGAAACAGGCCAGACTTTTTGAGATCGATAGTGGCGTCATTGGTCTTACCCAACAAAGGCGCAAGGCGCTGCCACCACTGATTGACATCGCCAAACTGCAAAGCCGCGCGCGCGAATTGCCGCACAAACATAGGGTCAGAGTGGCGATGCGCAACTTTGAGATGCTCACGAACTTGAGTCAATAGCGTCTCATCACCGCAAACATATTCGCTATCGAGTATCGCGGACAGATAGATCGCCTGCATCGGATCAGTATTTTGAAACCACCGGCTGATCTGCGCGGTAAACTCCTGTAGCGGTTGTCGCCACATAGGGTTAGTCATCATAATATTACCATCGCACAGCGGATAGCCTAATGCCGCTAATTGCTGATTGAAAGAGTCGGCGAATTCAGCGAGATTTGGATGACTAAAGCCATCGCGTATAATCAGCGCATTGTCTTGATCGGTACGCATGATCTGCTCGCCGCGCCCCTCAGAGCCCATCACGATCACACAAGTGTTGTCAAAGACCTCTTCTGGCACGATAAGCTGCCACAGTTTAGTAAATACCTGCGCATTAAGCGTCTGAACCATGCGGCTGACGTTACCAATCTTGACACCGTTTTGCTGCTGAGCACGAATATAGCGCCCAATCAGCTCGACAGCGGTATCAATACTAGCAAAATCCTTGGCTTGCTCGATCTGAATACTGATCAGCTGCGAGTGCTGACCAATATAGGCAAGCATATTGCTTTGCCCCAAGATACCGGCGACTTGGCCACTATCATCGAGGACGGGTAGCCTATGAATACGGTAGCGAGTCATAGTCAGTAGTGCATCGCCAATCTCACTATCAGCGTTGATAGTACGTAGGTTGAAGCTGGCATAGTCTTGGCAAGGGGTAGTTGCTGGGTCTTGTCTATCGCTGACAGCCCTACAAACATCGGTATCAGTCAAAATCCCTAGCGGACTGTCGCTAATATTATTGGCTTTATCTGCTAGTGGACGCACCAACACGTGCTTCATCTTAGCTTCGGTCATGACCTGTGCCGCTTGCTGTAGACTAGAAGCTGCCTCAACGATATGTACCGGTAATAAACTCACATCGGTCACTGGCTGCAGCATGATTTGCTGTACTTCTTGCTGGGCGGTGTAGCCACTATGACTCAGCGATAGCTTTTGCGACTTAGTGCTTTGACGCTGCTGTAGGGCCTTGAGCTTTTCGGGTAATTTATCCGAGAGCAGCTGACGCACTAGATGGTTTTGGGCGCTAATCTTATCAATAGCCGTACCGTCTATTTGTAGCAGTAGCGTATCTTCAACGGCGCGGTAGTCATAAGAGGAAGAAGGCGAGCGCGTGTTGGTTGCTTTTTTAGGGGTACGGCGGCTATCGAACCAGTCGTTACTGTGAAAGTGGTCGGAGTGATTACTACCAAAGTAGGCCGCGACAAACTCGTCCGCGTAGGTCTGCTCGATTTGACCTTTTATCACCACATAAAAGTAGAGTAAATCATCACTCGTTAAGCGCTCATCGGCAGCTAGATAACGTATCTGCGTGTGTTTTCTGATACTTTGGCGTTCCGCTAAGCTCAACACATCAAAGGGCGGCTGGGTGAAATCAAGTGGGATCATGGCATCATCCGTGATAGCGTTATCAATCCGCTATAGTAATAAATAGGGTCGTTGTCTGATTACTATAGCATTATATAAAAAATAATCCTTAATAATATTAGGGTTATTAAGGATTAGTGACCACATTGGCGCTAATGTTATTTGCCAGTTATTTACTAGTTATTTGCTATCAGCCGCGCCAGTCAGTAATTGACGAATACGCTCAATCGCCTCGCGGCTCTCTTCAACGCTTGCTACCAGTGCCATACGCACATATCCTTGTCCAGGGTTTTTACCATTGACCTCGCGGGATAAGTAGCGCCCCGCTAGAGCATGGATATTTGCTTGCTCATAAAGCGCCTTTACAAACGCTTCATCATCGCCTGCAAATAGCTCCGGCACTTTTACCCAAAAGTAAAACCCAGCATCCGGCATCCGCAGCTCTAATAAATCGCCAAGCTCTGCCATCCACAAGGCAAATTTTTCTTTATATAGCGCTCGATTATGAGCGACATGCTTCTCATCTTGCCAAGCTGCGATAGAGGCGAGCTGATGCGGGATAGGCATAGCGCAGCCTTGATAAGTGCGATACTGCAAGTAAGACTTTAACAGGGCTGCGTCACCTGCGACAAAGCCTGAGCGTAGACCGGGCAAGTTTGAGCGCTTAGACAAGGAGTGAAAAACGATACAGCGCCTAAAATCATCTCGACCAAACGCTGTGCACGCTTGTAATAAGCCGATAGGGGCTTCGTCAAAGTACAGCTCGCTATAACACTCGTCGCTGGCAATGATAAAGCCGTATTTATCAGATAAACGCATGATAAATTCCCAATCGTCCAAACTCATCACTGAGCCTGTTGGATTGTTTGGACTACAGACAAATAGCAGTTGAGTGCGCTCCCAAACCTCAACCGGCACCGAGCGATAATCACCCTTAAAGTTATTGTCTAAGGTACAAGGAACAAAATAAGGCGTCGCCTCGGCCAGTAGCGCCGCTCCCTCATAAATCTGATAAAAAGGATTGGGCATAACCACCATCGGTGGCGACGTCTCTTCGCTATGATTGTCACTATTATTATTACTGTAGTTGTCACTATGATCGATAACCGCTTGCACAAAACTAAAGATAGCCTCGCGAGTACCCATCACGGGCAGTACTTGCTTATAAGCATCGACATGACGCAAAAAAAAGCGCTTTTCTAACCAGTGCGCTATCGTTTGCCGCAGCTCAAAAGTCCCATTAGTAGTGGGATAACGGCTTAAACTGTCCAAGTTTTGCTGTAGAACGTCCAAAACAAAGGCAGGCGGCTCATGTTTTGGCTCACCAATACCTAGCTTGATTTCGCTGTAGCTTGGATTTGGCTTACTGTTAGCGAGTAGGTCGCTCATTTTGGCAAAAGGATAAGGGTGCAGGGCTTGTAAGTTGTGATTCATAGACGTAGTAACTATAATAGACAATTAATAATAAAGTAATAAAGAAAAATAACATTAACGCAGTGTAGCACCTCTCTTATTTTTTGTCTTTTTCTTATCGTGGTTATTCGCTACTGATATAGCAAGGTCGATAGCAGAAATAGCCCACCCTCGTTATTTAGAGCGATTGGCAAACGCTTACTTTTAACCGATAACATCTAATGCGACAAGCAACACGGATTGTGCTCTTTAGAGGACTTGATAATTATGACTAAAAGTTACATAGCTTCTAAACCTGAGAGTAAGAACATGAGCGGTACGGATCTGGATAATAGCGCAAGTACAGCAGTAGAGCATGCGTACGACTCAACACATGCGTGTAAAGTATGTGAACAATTAAAGAGCCGTGAGCAGCAGTGGTGGCAAGCGCGTCAACGTCTCATAGATCTCAAAGAGCGGCAGATGTTTTGGTTCGGTGATAATAGCCTAATGATGTGGCTGCTTTGGCAGTTAGTCAGCTATGTCGTCGTAGCGATTGTGCTTATGCTGGCAAGCAAGACGCTTAGTTTCTCGCTGTCTATCCAGCAATATGTGCTGATATTCGCCTTACAGACTTTAGTCTTTATCGCCGCGCTTGTCTTTAAGGGTAATCTGGCCAATCTGCTACAAAATAAGATACATAGAGCGCAGCTGAAGCGAGAGCAGTCCTTTAATGAGATGATGGTGCTTGCCTCAGATAGTCTGTTTCCTAATGTGCATGCTGAGGCACCGCTGTCACTACAGCGCATCTACGAGAACAATCATCACCAGTTGCGGCTCGTGAGCTTACATGCATTGCTCAACCATGAAATCGATGCGGGCAGACTCATCTTACAGCAGCAAACTCATGCTGATGTCTTACCCTTAGATCTGGCTGAAGATGAGCTCAATGATGTCGCTGACGACATTGTTTATCATCCAGCGCCGTAAAACCACGTCCTTCTAGGGCGTGGATATCAGGCGTCAGTCGTTGTCGCCCAGTATGGTGAACCCCTTGATACCCAGCTGCATTGAGATCATAATTATCCCATGAAAACGCTAAAGCTACGCATCAAAGACAAACACGCCAAGCAGCTCAATATCTTAGCTGGTGCAGTCAACTTTGTCTGGAATTACGTCAATGAGCTAAGTTTTAAACATCTTAAGCGCACAGGTCAATTCTTTTCAGCCTATGACTTGGTCGCTTATACCAAAGGTAGTGGCGAATATCTAAATCTGCACAGCCAAACCCTACAAGCCATCTCTGAAACCCATGCCAAAAGCCGTAAACAGTTTAAAAAAGCCAAACTAAACTGGCGCACCAACAACCCAAAGGCCAAGAGAAGAAGCTTGGGCTGGATTCCTTTTAAAAAGACCGCTATTAAGCACTTAGCAACCCGTCAATCAGGCAAGAAAAGCCTTAAATCTACTATTCAGCTAAGCCTTGCTAAGGGTGAAAAGCTGATTATTGATCTATGGGACAGCTATAACCTAGCCCTGTACAGCATCAATACTATGGAGCTAGTGCAAGACAATCGCGGCTACTGGTATGCCTGTATCACCGTCAAAGAATTTCCAAAAACCAACTGCGGTGATGGACAAGTCGGTATTGATTTAGGCTGTAAGGATTCAGCAGTCAGTAGTGATGGTGATCAGCTACAAATCAAAGTCACCCATCAATACGCCGAAAAACTGGCTATCGCTGGGCGAGCTAAAAACAAAAAGCGGGTCCGTGCCATTCACGCCAAGATCAAAAATACCCGTCAAGACTTAATTCATAAATTTACCAATAAATTAGTCAAAGCCAACAACTTAATCGTTGTTGGTAAAATCAAATCAACATCATTCACTTCATCCAAACTGGCCAAATCCGTCTATGATGCTGGTTGGTTTGAGATTAAGCGGCAACTGGACTACAAATGCGCGAACGCAGGTTGCCACTATATTGAAGTCAATGAAGCGTACACTACCCAAACCTGCTCGTGTTGCGGCTCTCGCCAAGACAGTCCAAAAGGTAGATCAGGTCTTGGTATAAGAGTATGGTTTTGTCGTTCTTGTAAAACGACCCATAACAGAGATGTTAATGGAGCGAAAAACATTCTCGCGGTCGGGCTTGGCCGTCTTTAGTAGGAATCCCCGTTCCTTTAGGTCGGGGAGGAAGTCAAAGAAGCACTGTTGCTCGCCGTGATTTGTAATTATAGCTATTGACTGCTATTTAGTACTAAGTCTGAATGCTTTTAAAGTAACTAATAAAGTAACTCGGTTAGTTCTCCACTAGCTATGACTATTATCAGGGCGAACGCTTAGACTGGCTATCAAGGCCTCTTTTAGGGTTTCAAGCTTACTGTCAGATAAGGGCGCGTCATTTTGATCGCTAATATAAAACATATCTTCAGCGCGCTCGCCTAGAGTCGTAATACGAGCGGCGTGCACTTCTATACTTTGCTGCAAAAACACTTGACCCACACGTGATAGTAGCCCAGGCTGATCGAGCGTCTGTAAGCTCATAATATGCTGATTAGACGCTTCATTGAACTCAAAGCTAATCGTCGTTGGGACATCGAAATACAGCAGTTGTCGAGGCATTCGTTTGCTGGTTAATTTAGGAGCGCTAGGATCTTTGAACGCATTGATTAAGCGCTGTTTTAACTCTTCTTGCTCGTCAGTTTCCGTCAATAAAGTACCGCTACGGTCAAGTAACACATAAGAGTCCAGAGCAAAATCGCGTGTGGCGGTGATAATACGAGCATCTAATACATCCAAGTTCATGTGATCAAAGACCGCCATCGTTACTGCAAATAGATTGTCCTGATTTTGGGTGTAAACAAATACTTGTACCGCATCTAGCGCCAGCTCCCGATGCTCACGCAAGACGACCAAAGGTGCACTATCAGCATTTGAAGCACGGCCAATCGGCGGATGCGCCAAAATCGCTGCGGTATGCCAAAGAATGTCCTCAGCGATCTCCCGCAAAAAGTACTCATCGCCTAAGTCATCCCATAGGCTTAGCACCTCTTCACGGTCCATGTGCTGATTGTCGGCTGAGTCCAGCATCTGCGTAGCCTGCTGACGCGTGGCACGGATCATATCTTGACGATTAGTCGGCGCGTCAATATCTGCACGTAATATCCGCCGCGTCTGCGAATATAGCTGCTTCATAAGACTGGCGCGCCAGCTGTTCCAAAGCTGCGGGTTAGTGGCATTCATATCCGCCACAGTCAGTACATATAGATGATTGAGATGGGTAACATTGCCGACAAGATCGGCAAATACAGTCACCACATCAGGATCTGAGATGTCCTTTTTCTGCGCGGTCATCGACATTAGTAAATGATAGCGCGTCAGCCAGCCTACCAGATTAGCATCTGCGAGACTCATACCATGCTTGAGACAAAACTCAATGGATTCAGTCTGCCCAAGCTCGCTATGATTACCGCCGCGACCTTTGGCGATATCATGAAACATCGCCGCGAGCACTAAGATCTCTTTTCGCTCGATACGCTGAAAGATAGCGCTAACCAGCGGAAAGTCTTGCTGAAACCTGTCGTCAGTAAAGCGATGCAAAATACGAATCAAAAACAGCGTATGCGCATCGACCGTATAGCGATGGAACAAGTCATACTGCATGAGTCCTGTTACTTGTGCAAAGGAGGGGATGTAGTTGCCTAAGACGCCATAACGATTCATCGTTCGCAAACGGTGGAATAAATAGTTTTGCTCTTTAAGATTGGCTAAAAACAGCGCTTGATGCTCAGGTGTGTCACGATAGTTCTGATCAATACCGCGGGCTGCGACTTTGAGCGCGCGTAGCGTACGGGTGCGCACTTTTTTTATGCCTTGCTGCCCCATCAGTAAGAACATCTCTAGTATCGCTTCTGGATGCTGAGCAAACACACGATGATGGGCGATAGCGATTTGATCGCCGATTTGATTGAAACGCGCATTCAAAGGGCGTTTTTTTGGGCGCTGCTCTTCAGGCAAGTGCGGCTCTATGATAGTTTCAAAATAATGATTGATCAGCATCTCAGATAACGTCGATATCTGCATAGCGCAGCGGTAGTAATCGCGCATAAAACGCTCGACTGCGGCGTTGGGCTCGTCATCAGGCTGAGTCTCGTAACCCATGAGCTGCGCGATATCACGCTGATAATCGAACAACAGCCTATTTTCATTGCGGCCGGTCAGCTCATGCAAATGATGACGTATCTGCCAGATATAACTCTCAGCAAAGCTGAGCTCATCGAACTCTTTTTCGGTCAAAAAGCTCTGCTGAACTAAATCATAGAGCTTACCGACTCGAAAATAGCGCTTAGTCACCCAGCCAATAATATGGATATCACGTAGACCGCCAGGGGCTGTTTTTATATTCGGCTCAAGATTGTATTCAGTGGCATTGTGGTGTAGGTACCGGTTTTTGGCTTCCTCTATTTTGATCTCGTAGAAATCGAGCTGCGACCATAGCTTATTAACGACGGCGATAGGTGTATCTTTTAGATCGTTATTACCGATGAGTAGTCTTGCTTCGAGCAAGGAGCTGGCAACGGTATGATCATGAGCGGCCTCTAAGCACTCGTCAACGCTACGTACTGCAAGCGCAGGATCCAAGCCAACGTCCCAAAGCATAGCAACTAAGCGATCTATTTTTGTGCTGACTTCTGTGCCGATATCATCAGGAGAGAGTAATAAAATATCGATGTCTGAATACAAAGACAGCTCACCGCGACCATAGCCGCCGATAGCAAACAGTGCCAGATCAGTCTGCTCCAATTCAAACCATAAAAACAGACTGCTTAACAGCTCATCGATAGCGCAGGCGCGCGCCGCAACTAATTGTCTGATATTGACCCCGCGCTCAAGCGCTCGGCTGATATCTTCATTGATCTGAGCTAGCCACTCAGGAATGCCTAGCAAGGACTTTTTGCTAGGGTCATTGACGACCAATAAAGGCGTGCCTGCTGACTCATCAGGAGCAGCTAATGCAGGTAGAGGCGTGATATAAACAGAGGCAACATCGCAATTAAACATGATTGTTATTCCATAAATCAAATACTTAGAAAGCAGAAAACCGAGAGCTATAAAGCTATACTGAGGGTTGTCATACTATGTTTTTTTTAATACTATAAAGTATAAATCAACCGCAAAAAAAAGACCGCGTAAGCGATCTTTTTTAGGTAACTATTGGGTCAAAAAACTCAAATCTTCTTCAGGGCGCGTGGTAAAGACCTCGCAGCCATTATCCGTCACCACCATCGTATGCTCCCACTGTGCTGAGAGCTTACGATCTTTGGTGATGGCCGTCCATTCATCCGGCAAGATCTTGGTCTGCCAAGTGCCTTGATTGATCATCGGCTCAATAGTAAAAGTCATGCCCGTTTTTAGCTCAAAGCCTGTACCTTTTTTGCCATAATGCATCACTTGCGGCTCGTGGTGAAACTCGTTACTGATGCCATGACCACAGAACTCACGTACAATACTAAAACGCTCAGGCTCGACCACCTCTTGAATCGCCGCACCAATATCACCGAGACGCGCGCCGTCTTTGACTACGCTCATACCCGCATACAGTGCCTTTTGCGCGACATCACAAATGCGCTTAGCCATGATAGAACCTTCGCCAACGATCCACATCTTTGAGGTATCACCGTAGTAGCCATCTTTGATGACCGTTACATCGATATTGATAATATCGCCGTCTTTAAGCAGCTTGCTTTCGGTAGGAATACCGTGACAAACCACATGATTAACAGAGGTGCAGATAGATTTTGGGAAGCCGTTATAGTTCAGCGGTGCTGGGATAGCGTCTTGCTCATTGACGATATAATCATGAGCGATTTGATTTAGCGCTTCGGTACTGACGCCAACTTTGACATGCTCATCTAACATGACTAGGACGTCGCTGGCGAGCTTGCCCGCTACACGCATTTTATCTATGGCTTCAGGAGACTGAATGAGGGATTTCTTTATCATATTCTTATACTTACAGTTATAGATTTGAAGTGCTCTAATTATAGCATAAATGCTTTATTAGAGGATTGAAGAGGTTATAGTTCATTATATGGAGATAATGTGCGTAAATCACAATATCTATTTAATAATCAAAAGTTGGCTATTGACCTGTCAGTTTAAAAAAAAACCAATTGTCAATTGATTATTGCAAATTATATGAGTAGTGTAATTGAAATGCCAAATGGATTGGCATAGGTTTTTTGCGAGCTGCTACTGACTGCAATCAAATATGCTGTATTAAGTAGTTTGTGTTATTGAGCTTATAAAAAGACCAATTAACCTCAGTAAAGACAAGGAAGTGCTCATGACATTTAAGACAACTCTCCTCACGACCTCAAAAAACAAACTGCTGCCTGTGCTCAGTGCTTTAGGTACTAGTGCGCTATTAATGACTATGCCAGCGACCTCAGCGCAAGCGGCAGGGCAGTACTATCATTGTGCCAACGCCAATGGCTGCACGCTAGTCGATAGCAAATACTTTACCTCCAGTTATACCAAGACTCAGTATCCAGTGGTCATGGCTCATGGGCTTGGCGGTTTTACCAAGCTGTTTGGGGTCTTAGACTATTTCAACGGGATTCCTAGTGAACTGATGAAAGGTGGATCAGAGGTGTACACCACCAAAACATCAGCGGTGAATAATAGCGAAGTTCGCGGCGAGCAGCTATTACAGCAAGTCAAAACCATCACTGCCATTTCAGGCGATCCAAAAGTCAATTTGTTTGGGCACAGTCAAGGCGGTATAGACATCCGCTATGTCGCTGGCGTTGCACCAAAATACGTCGCCTCGGTCACCGCCGTATCAAGCCCAGAGCAAGGCTCAAAAACCGCCGATTTTGTCAAAAACGTCCTTGAACCAAACAATGACACAGGTGAGCCATCAAACGTCACGACACAGCTGGTATCAGGGGTGTTTAATTTGATTGGCGGCTTTACAGATGTGGGATCAGGCATCAGCTTTAAAGAGATACAAGCGCAAGATGGCTGGCAAGCACTCATGGCGCTATCAACCGATGGTGCGGCCAAATTCAATGCCAAATTCCCCGCAGCAATGCCAACAAGTTACTGTGGTCAGCCAACCAGTACCTCTGCAAACGGTATCAAATATTACTCATTTAGTGGCGTCGGACAAGTCATGAGATCCCTTGACCCTAGTGATTATCTGCTTGCAGTAACAGGCGTACCGTTTTTATTTGATGCCAATGATGGTCTGGTCTCTGTCTGCTCAAGCCGACTCGGGTATGTGATTCGTGACAACTACATCATGAACCATCTAGATTCAGCCGATCAGGTATTAGGTCTGACGGCATGGGGCGAGTCTAAGCCAAAATCTATCTATCGTACTCAGGTCAATCGCCTAAAAAACGCCAATCTTTAAGCTGACTTGTAAAAAGAACTCTCATCTATGTCGAATAATCGCCGTCCAACCTATTTACCAATCGCTATCATCGCTGTGGTCATCATAGTCATCGCGGCGGCGGTGATTGTGTGGTTTAAGCCAGATAATAAACCGATGGCGACTCAGCAGTCGCTATCTGCTTCACCCACTGATAAGTCTGAGAGTACGTTGTCCACTGCACTAAATAGTGAGCAAACAGAACAAACCGCTTTAGCCCAAAGCCAGTCTGCATTTGTCACTGGGTTAGAGCGTTTGCCGCGCTCATTAAGAGACACGCAAGTGGACGGCGAAATCATCATCAATGAAAACAAGCAATTGGTGGTGACTGAAGGGCTACGGCGTTTATTCGATTATTTTTTATCGGCGCTTGGTGAAGAGGAGGAAGCCACTATCTATGCTCGCGTTGAGAGTTATATTCGCCATCACACGCCAGAGCCAGCTGCCAGCCAAGCGGTCGCTATCTTTGGCAACTATGTGGCGTATCTCAAAGCACTTCCTGAGATAGAAAAACACTATGGCAATCTGCAACTGCAAGCGACCAAAAATGGTGAGCTAGATTTGAATGCCATTACTCAGCAAAAGCAGGATGTGGCGAGTTTACGTCAGCAGTATTTTGACAAAACCACCATCGAAGCTTTCTTTGGTGCTAGCGATAGTTATGACGACTATAGTATGGAGATGGTCAGAATCAATCAAAATGAGCAAATGAGTGAGGCACAAAAACAGGCTGCCAGGCAAGATTATGTGAGCCGTCTACCAGATGGTGCGATCAAAACCAATATCATGCAGCAAGCCAATCTTAATGAGCTTATGGCGCGTACTGAACAGATGAAAGCGGCAGGTTCCAGCCCTGAAGCACTATACAATATGCGTCGAGAGCTAGTGGGCGCACCAGCTGCAGAGAGACTGGCACAGGTCGATCAAGAAGATGCCAATTTTGATCAGCGTTTTCAACAGCTACAAAGCCAAAAGCAGCAAATTCTGGCGCAAACTACTGACAAGGCGAAAGCACAAATTCAAATCACTCAGTTAGAAAAACAGTTGTTCAATAATGCGGAGCGTAAGCGTTTGACCGGTTATGCCGCCTTGCAAAAGAGTGAGCTTGAATAGTCCCTGTTACATTAAAATCTAGCTGTTAACACTAAGTAACTTATAGCAAGGGTAAAAACAGTAGTTAATAGTAGCTCATTAAGCTAAGTTTATTAGCTGGAGCGTTCTTATCATTATATTTCTCTTATTTGATAACTATAGTAATAAATTTATTAAATACTAACTTAGGAGTTCACATGAAAAACACAATTAAATTAGTAATGACCAGCATAGCTTTAGTTAGCGTCTTAGCAGGTTGCCAGTCATTAGCCACGCAGCCAACCGCTGAGCCAAATATTACTGGTACCGATGTGATCTAAACTGAGGTTACAGCGCGTAGAAGCTACTTTATTCTTTCAACCTTTAAGACCTTGCTAATTAGCGAGGTTTTTTTGGCTAGTTCTAGAGTCAAATTTATCTTAGAGCAACTTGTTACGAGCTATCATATGGTAACAAGTTAGCAGTTAGGTGGTTAGCAGCTCAGACATCAACAAGCAAATACCGTTAGCAAAACCACTGCAAAGTGGAACAAAGCGAGGGTTAAGCATATACTTAACTAATGATGACAGTGATACTGTTGTTAGGCACAATAGTTACTCTATTTAGAAAAATAAATAACTCAAATTATTTTTAATAATTACCTTCAATGATTACTAGGAGAGACTATGAAAAACATGACTACATTAGCTATGGCTGCCACACTAGCTGTTGGTACGCTTGCCGGTTGCCAAACCACTCCTGGCGTTACTGCTCCTACTGCTCAGCCGCTAACCGTTGATGCATTAGAAGCCTATAACTGGCAGTTAGTTGATGCTAAGCGCGTAAATGGCGAAAAAGTAACTCAGCTGTTTACTATGCCAAATAATCCGCTGACTTTGAACTTTTTTAAAGACAACGGCAACCAGCGCGTCAGCTTTATGAATACCTGTAATAACATCGGTGGCACTTATCACATCGTCAATAATAATGTACAGCTAGGCAACGTCATCAGCACTATGAAGGCCTGCCCTGAACCACAAGCTAGCTTTGATACTGCTACTATGGCGACGGTACAAGGCAAATATAGCCTAAATAAGAATGCGAACAATGTGCCTATCTTGACCATTCGTAATGACAATCAAGTGGCTCATTTTAAAGCTGTGTCTAAATAAGCTAACGATGTATCAGAGCAATATAAACACTCTGTTTAGATTTGATAAGGTCTCACTCATATGTGGGGCCTTTTTTTATCCGAAGTTTGTCGAACTTTGCGCTACACTAGCGTAAAGCTGCTGTTATGTCTTATAGATTTCACTGGATACTACTTTATGTCTAAAACCATTATGTCGAAACCAACCACGAATAACATCATGATAAAAGGGGCGACGACGATCGCTATATTGGCAGCTCTCACTGGCTGTCAGACATTGCCTAGCACTGAAATCAAAAAGCCGAACAATATAGTAGTGGATAGTAACCCGTTAACTGCTGCTATGCCTGCCATCGATCGTCAAGGACACATTGCTTATGTAGAAGAGCAAGGGGTAGGAAGCGCCAAAGTATCGACACTCTATAGTATCCGTCCTGATGGCAGTGATCGTCAGCGCATTGATCAGATCACAGGCTATATCTATGCGCCAGCGTGGTCAGCTGATGGGCAACTTCTCGCTTATAGCAAACAAGCACCGCGCGAGCATCCTAAAATATATATGTATGATAAAAGCAGTAAAACGCGCAATCTGGTGGTCAATGCTGAAGGCAGTAATATGTCAGCGTCATTCTCACCTGATGGTCAATATCTGCTCTATAGCTCAACGGTCGGCGGCAATGCTGATATTTATAAGATGCGCCTAAGTGATGGGAAAACTGAGCAATTAACGACACTACCGAGCACTGAGGTACAGCCCAGCTATGCCGCTGACGGCAAAAGCTTTGTCTATACCAGTGACAAAGTCCGTGCAGGTCGTCCCCGTATTTATCGCTATCACTTCGCGACTGGTAAATCCGTATCTGTACCGACAAATGGCTATGTCGCCAGTCCTCAGCTCAGTGTGGATGGTCAGCGTATGGCTTATCTAAATGGCCGCAAGGCTGCTGTCATGACGCTGACGACTGGACAAGTGATCAATCTTGCAGAGACTGGTCTCGATGAGCCGGCTCGTCTATCTCCTTCTGGCAAGTATGCAGTCTATCCAACGCGTCATTCAAAAATCAGCGGGCAAGTAGGCGGTCAAAGTTTAGGACGTCAAAAAGGTGGAGATTTGGTGATTCATTCGCTCTCAGGAAATATGAGCTATGCTATCAATAGTCAAAATGGTGGGGTCGTACGCTCACCGATATGGGGCCGCTGATTGACACAGCTATATATTATGTAATGAAATGTATATATAATCATTAACAGAGAAACATAAGTTAATTCTAAAAATATAAATATAACGGCATTAAGTCGAGCAAAAGTCATTCATGTCATACCAAATTATGTAATTGGGTCATTAAGATACTAGATTAAGTAGGCAAAGGGAGAGGAGATGTCATGCAAGAGGCTTTTTTAGTATTTATTACTAATATCAGTTTATATCCCACGATTATTTTTACGGGGCTTGTGATGTTTGTGACCTTGTATTGGGTCGTCTCTTTGCTTGGTCTGGCAGATATGGATAGCGTCGATCTTGGGGATGTAGGCGGTGACGTAGGTGGTGAGGCAGATGTCTCAAACCTATCTTCAACGGGGTTTTTTACCGGTCTTATGCTCAAGTTTGGCCTTTATGGTGTTCCTCTTATCATCATACTCAGTCTCATAAGCTTAATCGGTTGGCTACTAAGCTATCTATACACCAGCTTTTTGCACCAAAACGTTGACTCAGGCATTTTGTATTATGTATTTGGTACAGGGGCACTGGTCTTTGTTTTGGTGATATCGATGTGGCTAACTGGTCTTATTATCTCGCCAATTCGTAAAAATATCGCCAAAATCCCTAAACGCAATGCTTCTAGTAATATCAGCAAAATCGCTGTGGTGCGTACGCTGAGCGTGACTGACAAGCATGGAGAGGCAGTACTCAATGATGGCGGCGCAGGCTTGATACTCAAGATTCGCTCAGATATGAGTGACAATCAGTTAAAACAAGGCGATAAAGTCGTGTTGGTAGCGTATTTAGATGATGCCAACACTTACCGAGTCACGCCTGTTGAAGACAAATAATGCTCATCAAAGATATTGGTCAGTAAATGGTGGCTTAATAACAGATAAAAAATAAGCATTTAGTAAATAGAGCAAGGGTTTTAAATTCGCTTGGAATGTTTTAATTAAAGGAATGGATATGGACAAACTCATTATCGTCGGCGTGGTTGTGGTGCTGGCGTTTGTTTTTATGATGGTCGCACTTTTGATGCTCAAAGCCTTTTATGTGAAGGTTGAGCAAGGCAAAGCACTCATTATCAACGGGGTGAGTAAAATCGCCGTGCGCTTTGATGGCGGGTTTGTTTGGCCTGTCATCAACAAAAAAGAGCTGATGAAAATCTCGCTGATCACCTTAGAGGTGGACAGACGCGGTAAAGAAGGCTTGATTTGCGCGGATAACATGCGTGCCGATATCACAGTCGCATTTTATCTGCGAGTGAATGAAACCGAAGAGGACGTCCTCAAAGTTGCCAAATCCGTTGGCGTAGAGAGAGCGTCTGATAAAGTCGCGGTCAATGAGCTATTCAATGCCAAGTTTTCTGAAGCGTTAAAGACGGTCGGTAAGCAGATTGATTTTGTCAAACTGTTCGAAAACCGCAGTCAGTTCCGTGACAGTATCGTCCAAGAAATCGGTAACGATCTGAACGGTTATGTCTTAGAAGATGTGGCGATTGACTATCTAGAGCAAACGCCAAAAGTATCGTTGGACTCCAGCAATATCCTAGATGCTGAGGGTATCAAAAAGATCACTCAGCTCACGGCTTTTCAAAATGTCATTACCAATGAGCTTGAGCGTGACGAAGAGCTAGCGGTTAAGAAAAAGAACGTCGAAACCCGAGAGGCAATGCTGGAGCTAGAGCGTCAACAAGCCGATGCCGAAGCCAAACAAAAGCGTGAAATCTCATCAGTCATCGCTCGTGAAACCGCTGAAACTCGCAAGATTGAAGAAGAAGAACGCAAAAAGTCAGAAACCGCCATCATCATGGTAGAGCAAGATGTGGCGATTCAGCGTGAGAATCAGCAACGCGAAATCGAAGTGGCGGGTCAGAACCGTCTGCGCGCTGTGGTCATCGAAGAAGAAAAAGTCACGCGTGCTCGCGATCTAGAAATTGTCTCGCGTGAGCGTGAAGTTGACTTACAAAAGATCGAAGCTGAGCGCGCGATTGAGCTTGAGAAAAAAGAAATCGCCAACGTCATTCGTGAGCGTATCGCGGTCGACAAAACCGTGGCGCAAGAAGAAGAACGTATCAAAGAAGTTCGTGAAGTCAGCGAAGCGGATCGCTCTAAGCAAACACGCGTACTGGCGGCGGAAGCAGATGCTGAAGAGCTCAAAGTGCGCCAGGTGAAAAAAGCCGAAGCTGAAGAGCTGTCAGCGAAGCATAAAGCCGTCGAGATTACCACGCTTGCCAATGCCAATCTGGAAGCCTCTGCGAAAGATGCCGAAGCAAAAATCAAGATGGCAGAAGGTATCAAAGCAGAAGAGTCAGCGCACGGCTTTGCTGAAGCCGCGATTCAAGAAGCCAAATCAGTATCGCTTGAAAAAGAAGGTATTGCGAGAGCCAATGTCATCAAAGCGACGGGACAGGCTCAGGCTCAAACAGACCGTGAAAAAGGCATGGCTGAAGCCGAAGTTATCGCGGCTCGCGGTGAGTCTAATGCCAAAGCCGAACGTGATGTCGGTATGGCCAATGCTGAAGTTATCGCCGCTCGCGGTGAGTCAAACGCCAAGGCCGAGCGTGACGTTGGACTGGCAAAAGCCGAAGTCACTCGTGCGCACTTCCAAGCTGAAGCAGATGGTCTGGTCGAGAAGTTCAACGCCATGGGCAGCATGAGTAAAGAGGCTCGTGAGCACGAGGAGTTCCGTATGGGGCTTGAGACCGCGCTACAAGAAGCGATGGCTTCTATTGATGCAGGTAAAGAGATTGCCAAAGAAAACGCCGAAGTCTTGGCAGTAGCCTTACAAAAAGCCAAAATCGATATCGTCGGCGGTGAAGCGCATTTCTTTGATAACTTTGCCAAATCATTGTCTATCGGTAAAGCCATTGATGGTCTAGCGGGTAAGTCAGACACGTTAAGCGGTATCATCAATGGGGTCATGGCGAACCAAGTCATGAAAGCGAACCAGTCAAATGATGACAGAACTGCTTAAGTGATGTGCGACTGGTATACATGTCAGTATTTATAAGTACGTTGCATTTATAAGCATGCTGTCATTTAGGTCGCAGCGTGCTAGCTATGACTCATTCGCGCTAAGCGTGTTAAAGCGCGATAGCCAACTCATTGTTTATGATGAGTTGGCTAATCTAAAAAATCAGTAGAAGTGATGCGATTTTTTAGATTAGCCAAGCGCTTCTTTACCTTCAATGATTCCTTATTGCCAAAATATAGAAATGGACGAGCAACGATGGCGGACACGCAAAACCAAACCAATTCAGATAGCAACAGTGATCCTAACGCGAACCAAGCAACTCAAACCGATCAGGCAGTGGCCGCCGGTAATGCTTATGAGCTCATCAAAAAACGCTTGACAGAGCAAGGTAGCCGTCTAGAGCAACTGACCGCCAAACTAAATGCTGCACGCCTGACGGAGTTCGGCAGTACTCAGATGCAGGTGATCGCTCGCACGCGCATCCGTACCGAGCATAACTGTGTGGCGCAGGATATGGTGCAAGTTGGCGACTATCTGCTGTTTGGCTATAACGTATTTATGGGGCTAAAGCGCGCTAGCAATGTCAAGGATGTATTGTCGCTATATCGCTTGATAGACCCTGCTGATAAAGGCGACAGCGATGAGAGTCCGCAGGGCAATGTTGGTGGTGATAGTGCAGAACAAGAGTATCAGCTCGAAGAGGTCGATTTAAAAGGCACTTTTTTAGATCAAGATGCTTTTGTACAAGACTTCAATGAGCTCTATCGCTATTACAAGCAAACACGCCTGATTCAGCTAACCGTGAAAGACAGCAAGCTGCTCATGGCGTTCCAAATCGGTGAGCGCATCACCGATATTCGCGTGTTTCGTTTTGCATTAGATTTTAGCCAAGGCACACCAGAGGCGGCGCAAGTGGCTTATGTCGACAATCGCGGTGAGCGCGATATTGAGCTACCACCTGCTTATGATTTTGAGTGGATAGAGACCACGCGTGAGCAGATGATCAATGGCAAATATCCGCACATGAATATCTTGGACACGATATTTGTGGAAACGGTTGGCGGCGATTTGACCATCAAGATTGAGGACAACACCCAGTCAGGGAATGGTATCTATAGCGAGCCTGTTAATGACCGTACCCAGTCGCTCACCGATGCTGAAATTGCTTATGCCAAAGTCGGTAGCTTAATCCTCCTCAAAATATTGCCTTACCGCGAGGACAGTTATCGTTACTTTGTTTATAACACCTTGACCGAAGCGGTGCTGCGTTTGGATGCGATTGGCCAGTCCTGCGTACAGTTGCCCGAAGATCACGGCATTATATTTCCGGGTGGGTATTATCTACAGACGGGCGAGTATAAGCTGTTCGATGCCAATAGTGTCGGTGCCAAAAACCTAAAGTTTAAGCGCAAGATTATCTCGACAAATGGTGAAGACGTTCTCTTCTTATTTTATGACAGAGAGTTGGGCATCACGGGATTATTCCCTTATAATCTGATCAAAAAACAGCTGGCAAACCCGATTTATTGTAATGGTATGGCCTTGGCAGACAATGGTCGCTTGGTGCTGTTTAGCGACCAAAGCGAGCCGTCGCGCATTCATCCGATGCAGATATGGCACACCCCTTACGCCTCGCCTGAGTATGTGAGCGAATTGCCTGAAAGCACGAGCTTCTATGGCAAAATCGGCAACAAAGAGCTAGTGCGCGGTATCTCAGATCTTTATAGCATTACCCGCCTAATCGACAATCAAAGCGTGTCGCAAAAACTCTATGAAGAGCTGTCGGACAATACCAGTCGCCTCTTTGATAGCTACTACTGGCTGTCTGAGCCTGAGCTGAGCGACGTCGCCAGTAGTATTAAAGAAGTGACGGCGACCGCTGAGATGGTCATTGATGAGTTTGCCAAAGTACAAAGTATCCAAAAGCAAACCCAAACCGCGCTTGCCGATGCCGAATCTCAGCAAAATGAGATTTTGCGGCTGATACGGGTCACGACGTTTGAGTCTGCCAGTGACTATGTCGATCAGCTGTCGGCATTAAGACGACAAAAAGGTCGTTTGGTTAGCCTAGAGGATTTGCGTTATTTAGACAGCGATAAATTAGAAGCGTTACAAGCGCAGCTAGAAGAAGCAGAAAGCGATCTTGCCGAAAAAACCGTACTGTTTTTAAGCGGTGATAAAGCGCTATCAAGCTACGAAGGGATATTGGTCGATGTCAGTGAGCGCTTAAACACGGCGGAGACCAATGCTGAATTAAAGCCAGTGCTGGATAAAATTGACGATACGGCGCAAGGGTTAGATTTATTGACCGAGCTGCTCGGTACGTTGGATGTTGCTGATGCCACGGTACGCACCCAAATCATCGATGACATCTCGACTATTTATGCTAGCCTCAACCAGAGCAAAGCCAAGCTCAATCATAAACGCAAAAACTTAGGATCGGCTGAAGCGGTCGCGCAATTTGGCGCGCAGTTTAAGCTGTTCGGACAATCGATTGCCAATGCTTTATCCATTGCCAATACGCCTGAGAAATCAGATGAGCAAATGGCAAAGCTACTCGTGCAGTTAGAGGAATTAGAAAGCCAGTTCGCGGATCCTGAGACCAATAGCGGCGATCAGTTTTTAGCCGATATCATCAGTAAACGTGAAGAGATTTACGAAACTTTTGAAAATCATAAGCAGCAACTGCTTGATGCCCGCAATCGCAAAGCGCAAAACCTAGGCGATGGCGCGCTGCGGATGCTTGAGAGTATTAAAAAGCGCACGCAAAGCACAGGCGTCACGGGCTTTACCGAGGAAGAAGCGCTCAATACGTACTTTGCGTCAGATGGTCTGGTGCAAAAAGTCCGCAACATCGCAAAAGAGTTACAGGCGATGGGCTTTAGCGTCAAAGCCGATGACATTGATGCGCGCCTAAAAGCCATTCAGGTTGAAAGCTATAAGAGTCTAAAAGACAAATCGGACTTATTCGAAGATGGCGGTCAGATCATCAAGCTTGGCAAGCATCGCTTTTCGGTCAACACCCAACCGCTAGACTTAACCTTACTCAGTCGTCAGCAATCAGATGGCACGCGTGTGCTCAATTTGCATCTGACGGGCACTGACTATTATGAAGTACTTAACAACGCTGAGTTAAATGCTTTACGTCCGTATTGGGAGATGAATATCGCCTCCGAGTCCGACAAGGTATACCGCGCCGAGTACTTGGCCTATAGCATCATCGAGAGTGCCAAAAATAGTCAAGACGGTCTGACCGAAACGCGTCTCTACCAAGCATACGACGAAACCGTCATTACTTTGGACGTCAATGGTGATATTGATAATGACAGTCCGCTGGCAAAACTGGTCAAAGCCTACGCAACCCCGCGCTATCAGCTTGGGTTTGACAAAGGCATTCATGACCATGATGCCACGCTACTATTGATGCAGATACTACCGACCTTGCGTGAGGCCGGGCTACTGATTTATACCCCGCAAGTCCGCGCACTGGCGCAATTATTCTATTGGCAGTTAAATATCGTACAAGCGCTGGGTTTAGACAGCCTACGTCAATTTGGCTACGACAATTGGCTGAACGAATCTGTGCTGACTCGCGCGAGCAACTGGACGGATAGAGCGGCGACCGCCGAGCAGTTGCGCCGTGCCCTTGGTAGCGACACTGCCAAATCCTTACTGGTCGAGGATATGAGCCAAGTGATGCACCGTTTTGTCACAGCCTATCGTGACGAACGTATTGGTAGTAGTCATGATGCTAAGCAGCCATCAGGCGCTGCATTGGAGTCAGAGTCAGACTCAACGACCAGCGATATTCATAATACCAATATCTTTAAACCTAGCTACGTGCAGCTGGCTTGCGAATATTTAGTCAGTGTCATGGGTCAGTCAGCAGAACCAAATGCCGCCGCATATAACACAATAAACTGGCAAACCAGTAGGCAGGCCGAGCAGCTGTGTGAGCAGCTAAGCCAAACGCTGAGTAGCTCGCCCGTCAGTATGCAAAATACGGCCAGTTTTGCGCAGCTACAGTCCTCAATTGGTAAGCTGGGTTTCCAACCCAAATCAGCCTACGAGCTACTAGCCACATGGTTTCATGCACTGCTTGATAAGACTTACAGTAATAGTGAGTCGGCTAACGTAGCAGATGATGGCCTGAATGAGGCAGGCGAGGCGCTCAGTGAAGCGCAGCTGGCTGAACGTCAAGAAAAAGAGGCACTACGCAAGCAGCAGCTAGAAAGCGGTCGTCATTATGTGCCTGAGGCGATTGCCGTTTTACTTACCCAGTTAAATGATGCTCAGCGTGAAGCCTTGGTACAACGACTCATTGATTCGGGCGCGAGTTTTGATAAAGGCGGCGCGCATAAAGGCACAGCTAATGCCGCTTCCACCTTGTCGTTCTCCTCACCTTCAGCGTCATCATCAACGTCACTGACCAGTATCAATAACCCGCTTAATCAAGTGCAAAGCTTTGCGCGTCACACGGGCAAGGTATCGCTTGAGATACAAGTCAATAATCTACTGGGTGAGCATTCGCGTATTCATCAGCAGAGCCTAACCTTCGCCGTTGATGACTTTTTAAACCGTTTACATCACCATGACACCCAAGTGATTCCTGCCTATCGACGTTATCTGGCGATGCGCTCAGAGATATTACACGCGTCAAAAGAAACCTTGCGACTGGACGAATTTATGCCGCGTCCTTTGTCTTCATTTGTGCGTAACCGTCTGATTAACGAGAGCTACCTACCGCTTATCGGCGATAACCTTGCCAAACAGATGGGCACGGTCGGCGAGGATAAGCGGACGGATTTGATGGGTATCCTCATGATGATATCGCCACCAGGGTATGGTAAAACCACCTTGATGGAGTATGTGGCCAATCGTCTTGGCCTGATCTTTATGAAGATTAACTGTCCATCACTCGGTCATGACGTCACCTCATTAGACCCAGAAAAAGCCCCAAATGCCACAGCAAGAGAAGAGCTGAATAAAATAAATTTAGCCTTTGAGATGGGTAACAACGTCATGCTGTATCTTGATGATATTCAGCATACGCACGCGGAATTTTTGCAGAAGTTCATCTCACTCGGCGATGGGACGCGCCGTATCGATGGCGTCTGGCAAGGCAAGACCAAAACTTATGACATGCGCGGCAAAAAGTTCTGCGTGGTCATGGCGGGTAACCCTTATACCGAGAGCGGCGAAGCCTTTAAAGTGCCTGACATGCTCGCCAACCGTGCCGATATCTACAACTTAGGCGACATCATGAGCGGTATGGAAGACGTCTTTGCCCTCAGTTATATCGAAAACGCACTCACTTCTAATAGTGTCCTCGCGCCACTGGCAAACCGTGACCTAAGCGATGTGCATCGCCTGATTAAAATGGCTAAAACGGACAATGCCAACCTCGCCCAAGCGCAAAGTAGCGATCTAACCTATCCGTATAGCACCTCAGAGATTAATGAGATTGTCGCCATCTTGCGTCATATGTTTGCCGTGCAAGCAGTCATTTTGGATGTCAACCAAGCCTATATCGCCTCCGCCTCGCAAGATGATAAGTATCGTGTCGAGCCAATATTTAAGCTACAAGGCAGTTATCGTAATATGAATAAGATGACCGAAAAGCTGTCGGCGGTCATGAATGAGAGTGAGCTAAACCAGCTGATAGACGATCACTATCTGGGCGAGTCGCAGCTATTGACCCAAGGCGCAGAAAGCAACTTGCTCAAGCTTGGCGAGATGCGCGGTACCTTAACTGAGGCAGAAAAAGAACGTTGGGCGCAAATCAAAGCCGACTTCTTACGTAATAAAGCCATGGGCGGCGAAGACGGCGATACAGGCGCGCGTATCGTCGCGCAGTTGGTCGACTTGGCGAGTGGCTTCAATGCCATCAGTCGTCAGTTTGAGACGTACTTAACCAAAAACGATCCAGAGCAAATCGCGCGCTTACGAGAGGTGGAGCGCCAAACTCAGTTAGAGACTCAGATAGAGGCGCAATTAGCCTCACAAAAAATCCTCGCCGATAGCGTGATTAACAATGCCAAAGTCGTCAGCGATAGTATCGATAATGGCTTTGAGAAAAGCGTGAGCCAATTGCTACAAATATATAAGCATGACCACAAAGCCGAGGGCGAGTACCTCAAGCAAAACCAGGACGCGCAAAAAGCGCTGATGGTGCAGCTGGTCGATGCCGTGGAGCAACTGGCACACAATATGGCGGATAGCTTGTCTCGTAGTTTAGCCGAAAGCCTGATTAAAAATGATGATAGTAAAGCCACAGGTAGCGATGCGCCTGATATCCATGAGCAGACCACACTGATGGCAAATGCCCTCAAGCAGGCGCTGGCACCACTGACGATGCGCATGGATGAGAAGCTCGCGATTGATAGTAGTACTGATCAATCTGGTAAGCTGATCGTCAACAGTCTCAATCGCCTAAATAAAATATTTGACGATTATGACTAGTCACTGTGACTAATAGCAATGATACGTAGTAGGCTATAGTGACACGTGACTGATGTCGTAAATAAACCAATGAGAAATGTATGGCGCACAAAAAAAAGAACGTCCGAAAAAAACTCTGTCCCGTCTGTGAGCGTGAGTTTAGTTGGACTAAAAAGCTGGATAAAAACTGGGAGAGCATGGTCTACTGCTCAGACCAATGCCGTCGAATCAAGAAGTATGAGGGCGTAGAGCATCAAAAGTAAGATGATACCAAACGCCAAAAATACGATTAGCTGTGTCAAAATCGCTTAGCCTACAATGCGTAGTACTGGCGCTCTTTTTCCTTGCTACTCTAATTTTTGTGTATGGTATGGATAATTCATAGGTCGAATAGATAAGGTAGGGCAGTTATGGCACATAAAAAAGTAAACTTACCGCAAAAAACCTGCCCCGTCTGCCAGCGTCCGTTTACGTGGCGCAAGAAGTGGGAGAAAGACTGGGAGCAGGTGGTGTATTGTTCTGAGCGGTGTCGGCGGGGGAAGGATTTGAAAGAATTAAGAGTTTAAAAATACTTAATAACACTTTATAAAATTTAAATTTTTTGTTTTAGTGCTTAACTATGAGCTAGTTACTAAAGGGGAATGGAATGAATCCAAATAAAAATGTTTACACTAAAGCAAGTTTTTTTAAATGTGCCCTACAGGTTAATCCATTCAGTTATATCGAATACCGAGGCCAAGAGCAGCAACTTTCTGAAAGTGAATACAATAACCAGTTACTCAGCGCTGCCCTTGAAGCGGACATAAAGATAATTGGTCTTGCTGATCATGGTTCCGTAGATGGGTTTGATGCAATAAAAGAACTTTTCTCGCAAAACAATATTGTTGTATTTCCGGGATTCGAAATTGCATCAAGTGAGAAAGTTCATTTTGTATGCTTATTTGATGAATCCACAACTTCAACCCAGCTTACAATGTATTTAGGTGGTTTGAAAGTTGATTTAGATAATACTGCTGCTCCAGTAGAGTTAGCCTCTAGTGAAATTATAAAGTATGTTAATGATCAAGGTGGCTTTGTTTTTGCAGCTCACTGTACAAATGATGACGGTGTCCTGAAAAAACGTATGAACAATATTTGGTTAAATCCACACTTATTGGCTGCACAAATTCCTGGTTCTATCGAAGATTTGAAAGGAGTTGAAAGCGACTTCTATCGAAGAGTTATACTAAATAAAGATCCAAACTATGAAAGAGAAAGGAAAATATCAGTAATAAACTCTGCAGATGTGTCTACTCCAGAAGATATTAAAAAAATTGGAGCTTCATGCTTGATAAAAATGACTAAGCCATGCTTTTCATCTTTTAAACAAGCTTTTTTAGATGCAGGATCAAGAGTTCGTTTGCACTCAGACTTTACTGTGACTTATGCGTCTGCAATTGAAAAAATAAAATTTGTAGGTGGCTATTTAGATGAGGTGGATATAGAGTTATCAGATCATCTAAATGCTGTTATAGGAGGTAGGGGAACTGGTAAGTCAACATTGATTGAATGTATTAGATTCGCGCTCAATTTAGAACCATTTGGTCTTGAAGCTAAAAGACAGCATGAATCAATTATAAAAAGTAACTTAGGTAGTGAAAAGGGTATTGTTGAGGTAACAATCCGTTCTGCAGCAATGCATGGTCGCAGGTTTGTAATAAGCAGAAGGTATGGAGATGATGCTATTGTAACTGATGACCAAGGGAATATCTCGCCTCATTACCCTAGAGATCTATTACCAAATATTGAGCTATATGGTCAAAATGAAATTTATGATATGACTAGAAAAGAAAGTAGTAGAACACAACTGATAAAAAGGTTTTTAAAAGATTCCTATGAACAATTTGATGAAGATATAGCCAAATGTTTAGAAAAACTTAAAGATAATAGAGAATCTATTATTCGTGTTTTTCGACAAAAAGACGATATTGAGCAAGAAGTCGAGAAGTTACCAAAATTAAAAGATCGGGTCGAACAGTACAAAAAATTTGGTATTGACGATAAGCTTGAGATTATTCCAAAGTTAGAAAAAGAAAAACAGATTAATAGTCGTATTTCAGCTGAAATTGAATTGGTTGAGAGCTCCCTTGGTCTATTCAAAGAAAATATAAAAGGTATTGATTATTTAAGTGATGATGTAATAAGTCAATTACCTCATTCGAAAATTTTCGAGAGTCAACGTGGTATTGTGAATGCACTAAACATATCGTTACTAGAGTATATAGAAAAACAGGAAATTAGTATTAAAGATTCCCGTATTCAGATAGAGGCATTGGAAGATGAATTAGTTGTCAAGATAAATGAAGAAGACGAACAACTAAAGAAGACCTTTAAAGGTATTCCCTCATCTCATGGTAAGAGTGGTAGCCAAATTGGGGTTGAGTATCAAGATTTGTTAACACAAATTGAGAAAATCCAACCTAAACAGGAAGAATATTCAGAGATTGAACATACTATTAAAAATTTATATTCAAGACGTCAAAAGCTATTACTTGAACTAAGTCAGCTGTCAAGTTTAAGAGCAAGTGCTATGCAAAAACTAGTGAAAAGACTGACAAATAAATTATCTAAAAAAGTACAGCTAAAGCTAGTCTCAGAAGGAGATCGACAGGCTTTAGTAGATTTTCTAAATAAATGTAATCTTGATAAAATAGGTGAAAGGCGACTTGAATGGGTTAAAGACCAAGAATTTTCGCCAGCAAATTTAGCCGCTACTATACGCAAGGGTGAACAGGAATTAAAAAATAAATTTAGTATTGTAGATTCTATAGTTCGTGCCTTTGGCCTTTTGCCAGAATCTAAACTATTAGAGTTAGAGGAGTTTATAATCCCTGACACTATGTCAATTGATCTTAATGTAACACATGATGAAGAAGAACAACCAATCTATCGTTCAATTGAAGATCTATCGACTGGTCAGCAATGTACAGCAGTTCTCCATCTTCTATTACTAGAAAATAATGATCCTCTAATTCTTGATCAACCGGAGGATAATTTGGACAATGCATTTATTGCAGATCGCATTGTCCATGAAGTACGTGATGCTAAGCTAACGCGACAATTTTTATTCGCAACTCATAATGCAAATATTCCAGTTTTTGGAGATGCTGAATGGATTGGGGTACTTAGTGTTGAGGAAAATAAAGGTAAAATCTTAACTGAGCAACAAGGTGCTATCGACGTACCCACAGTCCAAAAGCTTGCAGCCAAAATATTAGAAGGAGGTGAAACAGCTTTTAATATACGTAGAGAGAAATATGGTTTTAGTTAAAATAGAAATATATTTTTTATAGTTCAAGATAAAATTTTGAATTAAAAATACAATATTAAATATTAATAAATAAATTTTATCGTTAGAATTTATTAAATTAAAATTTTCTTCTACCAATAGAAGAAAAGATTTTTTATATTCTAGGAGATTGATATAAATAATGAAAAATATTTTTAGTTGGCCAGTTATAGTATCAATCTTAACAGTATTTTTCTATTGGTATGGTTATTGGTTTAGAGACGGATATATCGGCTTTTTTGGGCATGATATTCAAGCATATGACATACCTGTTCAGCATTTGGTAATCTCAGGTTTTCTTAGATCTGCAGATGTATTAGACCTCTTGCAAAAGTCATAGTTTAAGCTCGGAATTAATGATACCAGCAAA